>JAFMBQ010000202.1 GCA_017858365.1 Algoriphagus sp.
ATTTGTGCGCCTCTGGTCGAGGATCGTTGCGAAAAATTAGGATTGGAATTGATGGTAGGTTCAAATACCGCCGCATTCGAAACGCCATTTACAGTATCTGTGGATCTAATTGGTCATGGTTGCACCACAGGCATTTCCACTGCCGACCGTGCAAAAACTATCAAAGCTTTGGTAGATGATTCGATTAATCCAAACGAACTGGGAAAACCTGGACATATTTTTCCCTTGAAAGCAAAGCGCGGTGGAGTTTTACGAAGAGCAGGTCATACCGAAGCAGCAATTGATTTAGCACGGTTAGCAGGTTTTTCTCCGGCTGGTGTTCTGGTAGAAATTATGAATGAGGATGGAACTATGGCTCGACTACCGGATTTGATAGTGGTGGCTAAACGGTTTAATCTGAAACTAATTTCTATTAAAGATTTGATTGCTTATAGACTAAAGCACGAATCACTGATCAAGCGTGAGATTGGGGTAGAACTTCCTACCACTTATGGTGATTTTGATTTGATCGCTTTTAAGCAAACTAATACAGATGAAATTCACTTGGCTCTGATCAAAGGAACTTGGGCTCCTGATGAGCCGCTCATGGTAAGAGTACATTCTTCTTGTGTGACTGGAGACATTTTCGGCTCCTGTAGATGTGATTGTGGTCCACAATTGCAGCATGCGATGAGAATGGTAGAAGAGGAAGGTAAAGGAGTAATCTTGTATATGAATCAAGAAGGCCGTGGAATTGGGTTGATCAATAAATTGAAAGCCTATAAGCTTCAAGAAGAAGGAATGGACACTGTCCAAGCTAATTTGGCACTAGGTCTTCCGATGGATAGTAGAGATTATGGAGTTGGTGCGCAAATTCTTCGGGATTTGGGAGTAGCTAAAATCCGATTGATTTCAAATAATCCACAGAAGCGCGTTGGTCTTATTGGCTATGGTTTAGAGATTGTAGAACAGTTACCTATTGAAATCGCTTCTAATCCTCATAATGAAAAATATCTCAGAACCAAGCGCGATAAAATGGGTCATAATATTTTGAAATAAGTGTTGGTTTTATTTATCAAATCAAGGATTACTTTAGGTTTAGTATAAACAGACCTGAGTGAATCACGTAGAAACAGGAATGATGAAAAGTATAAATATTAAAGTATTCCTAATTGCCTTTCTCCTCATTGGAGCGAATGCTGCTTTTGCTCAAAACCAATTCCCTTCTCAAATCTTTCATAAGGGTAACATCTATGGGATGGATGGGCAGGTATATTCAGGACAAGTAAAGTACGATTTGGTGAATAATCTCGTTCAGCTCCAAGATCAGGCTATTGCGACATTTACAGCCTCAAATGTTTCGAATTTTGAGATTTTTGATGAAGCTCTTGGAGGTGTAAGAAAATTCTTTTCCTTACCATATTCTCTTAATGGAGATTATGAAACCCCAATTTTCTTTGAGGTTTTGACCGAAGGAGATAACATTGCTTTACTTTGTAGAGAATATATTGCTACGGATTCCCGAAATATGGGAGCCATGAATTCTATGGGTATGAATCCTTTTTGGGGGCCTCCTACGATGATAGGCTATCGATTAGCATTCAATTATTACTTTTTCAAAGACGGGTCAATCGAGAAGTATAGTTTGAAGAAAAAAGATCTTTTCGATATGCTTTCTGGACATGATGAGGAGATCAGTCTTTTTATGAGAAAAAATAGATTAGAACACGATAAGCGAGGGGATCTACTCCGAATTACTGCTTATTACAATGAACTTAACAAAAATTAATGTCAAAGCCGCTTATACTCGTCTCCAATGACGATGGAATCACTTCCAAAGGAATTCGTGTTCTTGTATCAATAATGAAGAAGTTGGGAGAGGTAGTGGTCGTAGCACCCGATAGCCCTCAGTCTGGAATGGGTCACGCAATTACTATTGGGGAGACGTTGAGACTAGTGGAGGAAGATATTTTTGAGGATGTACAAGCTTATAAATCCAGCGGTACGCCCGCTGATTGTGTAAAGCTTGCCAAGCATCACGTACTAAAAGATCGCACACCGGATTTGGTGGTCAGTGGGATTAATCATGGTTCCAATACTTCAATCTCTGTGCTTTATTCGGGTACGATGTCAGCGGCGATTGAAGGAGCGATTGAAGGTTATCCTTCGATTGGGTTTAGTCTTTGCGATTATTCTTCAAAAGCAGATTTTTCGCATGCCGAAGAATGGATTGAGAAAATTGCTCGGCAAGTATTGGATAGAGGGATTACGAAAGGTGTTGCTTTAAATGTTAACATTCCACCAAAACAAAATCAGCCAATTCAAGGGGTGAAAGTTTGCCGACAGGCAGATGCAAAATGGCAAGAGGAGTTTTCAGAGCGCTATGATCCAACAGGAAGGAAATATTTTTGGATGGCTGGAAACTTTGTGAATTTTGACAAAGGAGAGGATAATGATGAATGGGCAATCGCTAATAATTTCATTTCTATTGTTCCTTGTCAATACGATCTTACTGCCCATCATGCAATCTCACAGATCAACAAAGATTGGGACTGGGAAAAGCTAAAAGCTTGAGGATGATTCTTTAAAAATTGTTGGTAAGTTTCCTTTATAGAGTTCCAAGTTCTATCTTAACGTAATTATTCTTATTTTTCTGAGGATTTGAACTAATCAGCTTTTGAAAAGAATTGGCCTCCTGATTTTTACTCTTTTTAACTTTTCATCGCTATCTGCCCAGAGTCTGGATACTGACAGCCTTAAAAAGGTTCTTCTGCTTTCAGAAGAGGTTAATCGCTTGTTCATCTTGAATGAATTGGGGGCAAACCTCCGCGAAAAAGAGCAGGACCTCGCTTTGGAGTACTTGATTGAATCTGAGAGCATGGCTATTGCTCAATCAGACCGTAAAGCGGAATCAAAATCTAAGGAAAATATAAGTTGGATATATTACCGTCGCGGTAATTGGCAGCTGAGTTTCAAATATGCAGAGGCTGCTTATTTATTGGCATTGGAGACTTCTAGTTATATAGAGGCGGCAAAAGTATTGAACAACATAGGAACACTGCACGCTGAGTTGCAAAATTATGAGACGGCGAGCTTGAAATTTAAAGAGGCTTATAAAATGAGTCTTAAAGAAGATGATCTATATACTCAGATTAGAAGTCTCAATAATATAGCATTCAATTTTATCCAATTGGGTGAACTTGATTCGGCCATGACTTATGCAGTAATGGCAAATCGTGTTAATGTAAAAGCCGAATCTCCTTATTTAACATCATTTACCTATAGAGTTATTGCAGACGTTTTTTTTGAAAGAAATCAATTGGATTCTGCTGAGGTAAATTATAAAAAGGCTATTGAATTGTCTGATAATCTGTATATTATGACTTTTAAAGCTTATTTGTATCATCGAATTGGGAGCACCTACCTAAAACAAGGTGAACTGGATCAAGCAGAATCAATTCTAAAAGAAGGCATTCTTTTTTCCTCAGATAATAAGATTCTGAATGATTTGCGAATAACTCATAAAGTGCTGGCAGAAGTTTATGATGCCAAAGGGGATGTCCTTGCGGCCTATGCTGAGCAATCAAAATACTTGAGGCTTAATGATTCGCTTTTAAGTAATGAGATTAAGAATAGAATGTCTTTGCTTCAAGAGATGTTTGAGAATAATCTCAAGCAATCTGAACTTGAATTGCTTAAGGCTCAAAACGAGACTCAGTCCACACGTCTGAAATTTGTAAATCGAACAGTTTGGGTCATAAGTGTTTCAGGTCTTTTAATTCTTGGTTTGGTTATTTGGCTCTTCTCTTTAAATAGGAAAATGTGGCATCAAAATCGGGACTTAGCTCAAAAATCTAAAGAACTAGAGGGAATTAATCAAACAAAGAACAAGCTTTTTTCAATTATTGGCCATGATCTTCGAGGTCCTGTTGGGCAGGTAAAATCAATCGTAGATCTTTTGATAAGAGGTTATCTGGATAAGGAGGAGTTTGATGATTTGATTCAGAACTTAAAGAAGGATGTGGATTCAGTTTACTTGACGTTGAATAATACCTTGAAATGGTCTCTTGCTCAGATGGATGGCTTCAAGATAAATCAAAAGGAACTGGATTTGAATGAGTTAATTGATGTGAGTTTAATTGCAATTCAGACTCAATTGAAAGAAAAAAATATCAATATCATCAAGCTGATTGATATTCAATCCAACGTGTTGGCTGATTTAGATTTGATGGAAATTGTACTTCGAAATATTTTTAACAATTCAATTAAGTTTTCTAAACCAGGGCAAACAGTAGAGGTGACTGCTGAGCATATAGATCAAAAAGTGATTTTATGTATTAAAGATCACGGAACTGGAATGAGTGAAAAACAGCTCAATCAGATTTTATCAGAAAATACGTCAATTACCGATTCAAGTCTAGGGACTCAATCTGAAAAGGGAACCGGTCTTGGTCTACAAATTTGCAAAGAGTTTACTAAAATGAATGGAGGTCAGTTATCCATTACAAGTGAGATAAAAATCGGCACGAAAGTGTGCATCAGCTTTTTGGCAGTTTAGTCAATCAGTGTTAAGTTTTCCATTGTCAAAAAATCACCTAGTTCTAGTTTAGCCTTCAAAATCCCCAGCCTTTTCATGTGTTCCATCGATTGATCTAATTGGGTTCTTGAGATTATTCCATTTGTGGCCCATTTGGTCTGGCTCAGCCAAGCACTTACATCTGATTCTTCAAGTTTATATTCTCCTGCAATCGTTTTAATAGTACCTGGATCAGTTTGTAGTTTTTGAGAAAAATCATAAATCAGGTTTCGCAAATCTATAATCAAAGTTCCAAATTCATTTAAAGAAGCCTCCGTAGCAGTGATTACAAAACAAGGCCATGGGCTTAGCACTTCTCCGATTCGCTTGAGTTCACCCTGATCCACCCAAGGTTTGGTGGTATATTTTTCCCATAAAAAAAGCTCAGGATTCCTTGGATCCATCGCTTGAAGAGCTCCTGGGAGATTATTAATTACGCTGAACGATAATTTTTCAGCATCCCAATTTTCTCGTTCGGCCAGCACTAGGCCCATGAGATGTGAGCCTGAACCTAATCTAGAAATTAGAAAATTATGTTCTTTAAGCTCTTTTAGAGAATCAATCTTTGACTGTCCATGAATATGAATCCCCCAGACTAAAGGGGAGTTGACATGGAAACCTATAATCTTTGAGGGGTTTCCTGCCTCAAAATCTTTCAGGAAACTCTCGGTAAGTACAATTGCGAGGTCGGTTTCATTATCTCGAAGTGCCTTGTTCATCTGACCAGAGCCACGAGATTCCTCAATCCATTTCAGTTGAATTCCTCGATCTAAAAAAGGTTGGGATTCCACTACCTTGACCCATGGGAAATTAAAGTGCTCCGGGACTCCAGT
Source organism: Algoriphagus sp. (assembly GCA_017858365.1). Lineage (GTDB taxonomy): Bacteria > Bacteroidota > Bacteroidia > Cytophagales > Cyclobacteriaceae > Algoriphagus. The sequence goes on from JAFMBQ010000202.1 coordinate 5,389, forward strand.
AATTCTGAGAATTTTCATAGTTGTCAATTTTAGACAAAAATAAGAAAGCCGGTCCTTTAGTGAACCGGCTTTGAATTTTTTTATCAAATCTTAATCGTGAGTTACGGATCTGTCGGTTATCATCAAATTACTCAAACCTGCTAAAATCAAAAGCAATCCCGCTAATAGCATGGTATTAATTACATCTTCTCCAAAGATCAATTTGTAAAGAAAATTGACCCCTCCCAATGCTGCAACTATTTGAGGAATAACAATGAACATATTGAAAATTCCCATGTAGACGCCCATCTTTTTAGCTTCGACCGAACTGGAAAGCATGGCATAAGGCATGGAAAGAATACTGGCCCAAGCGATCCCTACCAAGGAAAAACAGATATGAAGCATCCATGGCTCTGTGATAAAATAGATTAATATAAATCCAGCTCCACCAGCGATCAAACTTAGCATGTGGACCAGCTTCCTGTTGATTTTGATTCGGCTGGCGAAATAGGTGAGAATCAAGGCATAAAACATGGAAACTAATCCATAGGTCCCTAAGTAATTCCCAACACTGTCTGCCGCATTGTTATATTCAACTGAGCTAGGATCTGTGGCTCCGAAAATATGAGAAGTAATCGCAGGAGTGGCGAAACTCCACATAGTAAAGAAGGCAAACCAAGAGAAAAACTGAACCACACCCAGCTGCTTCATTACTTTTGGCATGGAAGCAATGTTTTTAATAATCTCTTTAAAACCTGAAAAAACCCCGCTATTCGTAGCTTTTTCCCGCTCAAATTCATCCATATCCTCAGGAGGATATTCGTCAGTTTTCAGAATGGTATATAGAATCGAGCTAAAAAGGACGAAAGCACCGACTGCAAAAGCATATTTCACAGAATCAGGAACTACCCCGGGAGCCGCAGTATTAGGTACCCCCATTTGAGTCATCATCCATGGGAGATTGGATGCGATCCAGGTGCCAATTCCGATTACTAACGTCTGCACCACAAATCCATACGAGCGCTGAGAGTCTGGAAGCTTATCAGCTACAAGAGCTCGAAACGGTTCCATGCTAATATTGATCGACGCGTCAAGTATCCAAAGCGAACCCGCAGCCATCCAAAGTGCGGAAGAGTAGGGCGCAAAAAATAGTGCAATGGTGCTCAATACTGCACCGACGAAAAAGAAAGGTTTTCTTCTGCCAAACTTGGGATGCCAAGTCCGATCACTTAGATAACCAACAATGGGTTGTACCAATAATCCTGTCAGAGGAGCTGCGATCCAAAGGAAGGGTATGGCATCTTTATCCGCTCCTAAAGTTTGAAATATCCGGGACATGAATCCACCCTGTAAGGCAAATCCAAATTGAATCCCTAGAAATCCAAAACTCATATTCCAGATTTGCCAGAAACTCAAAATTTTCTTTTGGGTCATTTTGGGTGGTTTTTTTTGTGGAGAGACTTTAATTGTCTTAAGTCAACTGAATGATAGTTTCCTTCGAATTGAACTTTAATTCTAGAAAAGGTAAATTTTTGATATCTAAATAAGGGTGATCATGCTCAGGTAATGGATCAAATTCTGTAAGTTTTCCTAAGAATTCATAATCTTCCATTTCCAGCGAAACACTTTTTTTATCAACCAAGACCTTGTCTAGTTCAAATCCATGAAAATATATCCGAATGCTTCTGTAATCGGATTGATAGTTACCAATTGATGCTCCGATTTTTACTTGATTGGATTCCGAATCGTAGGCAAACTCCCGTTCCAAATAATCTCCCGAACGGTGATCATGGGAAATCCCATCATCTTCATAGTGTACGAATGTGCTTCCAGATGATCCTTTGTACACATGAACTCGAAGTAGTCCATCATTTGATTCGGCAGTGGATGAAATATCCGATTGCATCGTGAAGACAGACCCTCCTTTGACGAACACAGGAAGATAATTAAGCGGTGTATCAATATAGGTAACTTCACTTCCAGTATAAACTTTATCAGAATAGAGGTAATACCATTCACCTTCAGGTAGATATGCCTTAGCTATTTCTTTATAGCTTTCTACCGGTGCGATTAAAAAACGATCACAGAATAGGTATTGATTTTGAAAAGCCGATAGATAAATCTGAGAATCTGTTGGATAGGAGATGGCCAAACTGCTCGCAAGAGGAAGGCCTGTTTTGGTGGATTGATAAAATTCCGAATAAATCGTTGGAAGCATTCGATAGCGAAGCTTCATGTAATTTCTTGAGATTTCTTCT
>JAFMBQ010000203.1 GCA_017858365.1 Algoriphagus sp.
AGCAGATAAAATGTATATCTCAAATATGATATGATGTTAAGCGGACACCTCTAAATCTTTAAATAGCTTTTTAAGGCCTGAAGATTTAGAGAAAATATTCCCTGAATCCAATATCGCTTTTAGATTTGATTCTGGTCTATTAAGTAATCCTATACAGCTTTTAAATAAAGAGGAAATTGAAAAAATAAAACTTGACCCATTGGATTTTCAGACCAATGGGGAAATTGAATTTGCAGGGAAGTATCAAGGTTTTGAAATTTTGTCGAAGCCTATTTTTTTTCAGGATTATCGGTATTGTTTCATTTATATAGAAACAGTTTCATGGGATTTGAGTAGTGGTGGTTCTGGAATTGCCTTTTATGAAAACAAGAATGGGAAGTGGGAGAAAGTTGCCGTCATTCCACTCAATATGGCTGGTTGATTTTCCTTGCCCAGGTTAGTGTCTTGACGGACCGCAATTGTTCAAGCTGCCGAATCAATTTTTTTTTCCACAAACGCGAGTGAAGACACTCGCTTGGGCGGGAGGAAAACTTGCGATTTTCAAATACTAAAATTTTAATTATATTGTAATTGATATGAAAAAGATTAATAATTCTAATTTCGTTTTTTGCCTTTATTGGATGCTCTCCCAGAGAAGAATGCCAGTATGAAGTAGCTCAATTTGATTTAAATGAACCCTATGATGAAGAGATTGACTTTACGGATTGTGGGGATAGAAGGAGAATTGACCAGAGAGCAAATACTTATCGAATAGCCTAAAACATTAAAAAGCACAAACTATGAAAAATTTAAATTTAACATGCCTTAATCTTCTCTTTAGAAGTGTTTTAGTAGGATTACTTATTTCCGTGCTGATCAGTTGTGATAAGAAAGAGGTGAATTGCTTCCCTTATGAAGGGGTCGTTATACCATATAAGGAGGTAGGATCAGAGCTATATGGTATCTCATGCCTTGGAGGAGTCACCGTGAAAGTGACCAATACATCAGTCGATTCATATTTTGATATTAACGGGAAGCGCGAAGCGAATGTAATAGGCCTGAGAATTCCTAAGGAAAGCGAATTCTGGACTTACTTTGATTTTCCTTTGGATAAGGACGATGAGCTATTTAAGCAAAGATTTTACTTTGATTTCAGAGATTGGGTCCCTGATGATGAAGAGGATGGGAGAGTTTGTACTGCAAATACCGGAGCACCTTCTCGTGTGGTAGTGCTGACCAGCTTTTCGATAAGTAAATGCGAGCAGTCTACGGAGATTTAATTTTTTAGGTTGTACCACAAATGTAACCCGCTGTTCAAGATTTATAATCCTGAACAGATATCATAGGATTTTCAATCCGATAAAATGAGTGATTCTTGGATAATGCTTTTGGTATAAGTCTACAAATCCTCCTCGCCTAGGTTCGTGTCTTCACGGACCGCAATGGAAAAAGTGTCAAAGCTGCGGAAGCTGTTTTTTTGATAAACGCGAGTGGAGACAATGCTTAGGCGAACCTGCCCAGGCTGCGGTTCGTGTCTCCACGAACCGCAACCAATAATTAGATCAATGATTATCTTCTCTTTAGCACGAATGAAAACATCGCTTGAGCTAGTTCTGAATCTCCAATCTCTAAATCTCCAATCTCAATTTTCAAAACATCAAATAACGAATATTGAGGTTTGGGAAATTTTGGAGAATCACTTCAAATCGCTTTTCCGTAAGGAACTCAACACAAATCCAATCACAAAAATCGTCAGCGTACCCATCACAATCGTCATATTGGAGTGAAGTGGTTGGCTCCAAGAAACTTCAGTTCCGCCTAGCTTAAGAATCGCAGGTACGCTCAACCAGCCAATTACCAAAACCCCAGCTAACACGGCAAAAGCAGCTTGGCGACTGGTAGTTTTTTGGACGATAAATCCTAACAGAAATAATCCCAAAACTCCCCCGCTAAAGATCGAGGCCAAGGCCCACCAGGTTTCCAAGGCCGATTCCACACCGTTGAATGCAACGCCTACCAAAATACTCAATCCGCCCATCACTAAAGAGGACAACCTCAAAACCCGTAAGGAAAGAATTTCTGAGGGATCGGGATGAATGTACTTTTTGAAATGGTCTGTGAGAAACACCGTAGCCGAACTGTTGATACTTGTGGATACCGTGCTCATCCCTGCTGCAAAAATCCCTGCAATCAGCAATCCTGTCAACCCGGCCGGCAATTGATTCACAATGAAATAAGGAAAAACCTGATCGGCTTTAGATGCAATTTCTGTAGGTAATAATTCTGGCTGAACTTGATAAAAAGCCCAAAGCGAAGTACCAATCAAGAAAAACAAAAAAGAAACCGGGATATAAAGCATGCTTCCTAGCCAGGTGGATTTTACTGCATCGCGCTCTGTTTTAGAAGAAATGTACCGCTGCACATAGCTTTGATCTACGCCGAAATTTTGCAGGTTGATAAATAGTCCATAGACCAAAATCATCCAGAAAGTAGAGCTGGAAAAATCAAAATCAAAACTGCCTAAACTGAATTTGTCGGCTTCAAAGGCGATACTAAATACTTCTGAAGCTCCGCCGGGGATAGTCCAGAAAATCACTCCCAAACAAGCGATTGCTCCAACGATTAACACAATTCCCTGAATCGCATCTGTCCAGACTACAGCTTCGATCCCACCAAACATCGAGTAGATTATCACACTTAAGCCAGTACAAATGATAATTACTGGGATACTCCAACCAAAAAGTATTTGCATTGGAAGTGCCAATAAATAAAGAATGGCGCCCATGCGAGCTAATTGTGTAAGCAGGTAGAAAACTGAAGCATAGATTCTAGCCCAAGTTCCAAATCGCTCCTCGAGGTAAAAATGGGCAGATTCAGAGTTGAGTCGCCGATAAAGTGGCACAAAGAATATCACAGCAATCCAAGCCGCAATCGGAATAGAAAGGCTGAAAACAAAACTATTCCAATTGCCTCCAAAAGCATTTCCCGGTAAGGCCAAAAAACTGATGCTGCTCACGAAAGTCGCAAAGATTGACATTCCAATAGCCCAAGAAGGAAGTCTGCCGCCACCAGTAGTAAAGTCTTTTGCGGTTCGTTTTCTAAATGAAAATGAAACTCCAAAAGCGATTACTCCTAGGATGTAAATTCCGAAGACAAGAAGGTCAAGGGTTTTTAGGGACATATTGAATTTGTGATTTACGTGGTCTCTGGGAACTCCACACATTGCTTTAAGTGATAACCTTTTTTGAATAATCTTCCAATTTTCCAAGTTAAAATTTCGAATGATGAATGTTGAATAATGAAGTAAACCCAATCTCCTATTCTCAAATCTCTAATCCCTAGCCCCCTTTTCCTAATCCCTAATCTCTCATTCTCTATTCTCTATTCTCTCAATCATTTCCTTCACCAATCGATACTTTTCCAAAAGTTGAGTTTTTTCCTCCTCCGAATACGGATAAAGCGGTAAGGCCAAATTCCCTTGGCAAAGCCCTTCGAAACTCATCGCAGCTTTCAGCCCTTTCAGATAGCTGGAGGAATAATTCTCATTTTGGTAGAGCCGCTCACTCAAATAAAGAATAACTTCTTGTAATTCTTGAACACGATCCGTTTCGCCTTTTTCATAAGCTTCAAATAGCGCTACATAGAGTTTTGGGAAAAGATTTGCGCCGCCGGTGACTCCACCATTTCCTCCCATAGCAAGTGTATCTGCCAGGATTTCCTCCGGGCCAACCAATATTGAAAACTCAGGAAACGACTTTAACGCTTCCAGATAGGCTTGGAAGGCATAGGGATCACCTGAGCTGTCTTTGAGTCCCACGATATTGGGATGCTTGGCCAACCTAGCAGCGGTAGAAGGATCAATATGCTTATGGGTATTACCGGGCATGTTATATAAGAAAAGTGGCAAATCAATCGAATCAGCTAGCTTTTCATAATAATTCACCAATTCTTCCTGACCAATATTCATATAAAATGGAGTGGTTGCAACTACAGCGGCAGCTCCTGATTTTTTTGCTACCCTTGAAAGAGTCAGACTTTCTTCAAAAGCGCAGTCTGTAATTCCTACTAAAACTGGAATTCTGCCTGCCACGAGTTTCGTCGTCTCTTCAATTAATTCCACCTTGGTTTCTCTCCTTAAACTGGCAAATTCTCCTGTAGTCCCTAGGATAAAAACTCCGTGAACGCCACCTGAAATCACATGATTTAGCAGCTTTTTAAGGTTTTCTTTATCTAAGGAAAGATCCGAATTTAGAGGAGTGATGAGTGGAGGGATGATTCCTCTGAGCGGATGATTGATTGTCATTTATTCTGAGATTTGTAAGGAGACGTACTTGATTTTCTTTCGGTTGTAGGTGTAAGTCAAGTGAACAGTCCCATCTTTTGCTTGGATGATCGCTGGGTAGCTAAATTCTCCGGATGCTTGATCCTCCAGGATAAAAAGTTCATTCCATGAAATTCCATCTTCCGATCCCATCAAGGAAAGTTTATTGCGTCCTTTTGTCAAAGGATTACAAACCAAAAGATGATATCCCGACTGTAAAGTGACCCCATCAATTCCAGAGTTATTGTTGATTAATGAACTTCCCTGCATCCGGGACCAAGTTTCTCCTTGATCCTCAGACCAGTTGACGCCTACTTTCCCTTCTTGGGTTCTGGAAAGTAGTTGAATTTCCCCATCGGGATGAAAAAGAACTGTGGGCTGAATGGCATTGAAACTTCCATTTGCAATTTCGATTTTCTGCCAATTTTCAAGATTTGAATCACTTTTCTCCATATGAATCGTCCAAGCTTTATCCGTTTCAAAACTGGAAGGGTGGAGAATTTCACCATTTGGAAGAAATACCGATTTATTCTTAATCGGACCCAAAAACCCTTCTTCCAATTTTACTTCTGAGGACCAGGTTTTACCTTGATCAGAAGATGTTTTATAAGCGCCCCACCATTCCCGAGGACTTGGGCCAACTTTGTAGAACAGGGTGAGTTGGTTCGGTTTATTCTGGAATAAAACCGGGTTCCAAGTGGGATAGCGTAATTTTTCATCAACTACTCCATCTGCTACCATTATTGGTGTAGCCCATTTGCCATTAGCAAGTCGAGCCGTGTAGATGCTTACATCGGGATTTCTTTCTCGGGTTCCTCCAAACCAAGCTGCCAAAATTCCATCGCTAGTTTCCACCAAAGTGGAGGCATGGCATTCAGGAAAAGGGGCAGATTCGTAGACGAATTCCGAGTGGAGGATTTTGATTTCAACGATCTTTTCTGATTGGAAGAAAGCACCGATAAAAAATACTAGAAGGATAAGAATAGATTTCATTTAGCTGGGATTTTGGGTTAGTTAGGATAGATTTCGCTCAAAACTGGTCTGTGCTGACCTGTTTTATTAAAGATTTTTCTTCACAAACTCCAGAAAAATCTCCCAATCCGTCCAGCTTAAATCATGCTTTCCTTCACGGATATGGTAGCCAACAGATTCTTGATGAATGGGAGCTTGGATGGATTCAAATTCATCTGGGAATTGGATCTCTTTCCCATAGATCTGTTTGTAAACCCGGCTTCCGAGTTTTAATCCTAAAAATTCACCTTTGGGATCTGCCCATTGATCTCCTTTGGCGCTGGAATAATAAATCGCTCGCGGAGCAATCAAACCCGGAAGCATGTGCTGATCAATGGGAAGCGTTTCTTCTTTCCCATTGTATTTTCTGAAATTATCGGCAAACCAATACGGAAATCTGGTATTGATGGCTTCGACTGTTTCTCCATACTTCCTTCTGGAAATAGCCGCACCTCCGCATCCGGATTCATTGGCATAAGTGATCGCCCATCTTGGGTCATTGGCGGAAGCCCAAAGGGAAGCCTTACCGGTACGGGAATGGCCTACTAGAACGGATTTTTTACTTTTAATTTTCGGGTGTTGCTCGAAATAATCCATCGCGCGCATCGCTGCCCAAGCCCAAGCACCGTAAGCTTTCATGCCGTTGGGCATTCCGATTTGCTCTGGATAAAGTGTCGAAATAATTCCATTCTGATAGGAATCTGCAAGATCGGGAGCCACCGTTTCGGCGTGAAAGGAAGCCGTAGCAAATCCTCTTTTGAGTAACTCGGAAACAGGCCAGAAATCCTCATCTACCAACTTTCCATCTGGATAAGCAGGTAAGTAATTAATGAGCAAAACGATAGGAACCGGAGTTTTTTTATCCTTGGGAAGGAAAAGGTTAACCCGCATAGTATGGGATTTCCCATTTCTGGAAACAATAATATTCACTTCTTCAAGCTCAGCTAAACCCGGATAAGGATTCTTTTTTTCTGAAACCAATTCAAAAGAAATCTCATCAAAATCTTTGGGTAGCATACCATAGACTTCGCTCTCAAATAAGTTGAAAATCTCCGGCCTTCTAATTTTTTCCCAGTCTTCCAGATTAGCTATTATTACCCCTTTTTCACTTACAAAAGGATCTGGAAGTACCAAAGCAGGCACTTTGCTTTCATCGTAATTTGTCTGGTTTTGAGCTTGGAGCGTCATTGAGATTTGGATAAAGAAAAGGAGAAAGAAGGAATTCATAAGTGTTTTCATGTGTTTGTAATTTTTTTTTCAATTGTCACATGGAATCTCGCTTGGTTGATAATCATCCCAGTATGTGTCGCTTGCGTCATGCTCGATTTCATAAGAATTAATTGTGAGCTGCGGTCATCACTTCCTTTGGTTCATAAGCCGGAAAAGGATAGGTCCTCGGCATCACTTCTACGCCACTTGTGATTTTTAGAGGTGTTTTTCCTGCGAAAGTCACTTCGATAAAATAGCCTTTAAATCCTTTCTCAGGACTTTCTAAAGCTAATTCGTAAGTCCCGGATTCATTGATTTTAACTTCGGATGATTTCCAGTTTGGACCAAATTCATCGACTCGGAAATCTCTGGCATTTTGATTTTCTGCGGTCCAAGTTTTTACAGAAATAGGTTTGTCGGCCGGATCTAAAGTCAAGATTATTTTATCATCAGTTACTTTCCACTCGTATTGAGGTCGAGGGGTTTGATTCAAAACTGAGGCATAAAAGGAAATCAAATTGGGTATGGCATCAGATTCAGAAAGGTCATGTCCAAAATTCGGCACGTATTGAATGTGCTTTTCGCCTATCAATTCCTTCCAGTAAAACTCCCAGCTATCTGGTTGGAAAAACTGATCGCCGGCAGCATTAATCAGGAGTTTTGGCATGTCATAGTTTGCTTTGAAGGAATAAGGTTCCGTAAGTTCAAGTAATCTGTCAAACTCTGGAGTACCCATCCAGTCCATGATGCCTTCCCGAACATAATCATCCACTGCCGGAGCCCAAAAACCGTAATTTTTCCAATGATGGTCAAAAGAAGCTTCCAGATTTAGCATGTCAATTACAACCGGAATGATTGCCACTACACGATCATCAGTTGCAGCAGTCGTCCAAGTGGTCCAACCTCGCTTGGAAGCTCCGCCCACTACAAAGGAGTTGATGGTTTTTTGATAATTCTTTTCCACAACATCCGTCACGGTATCCATTCCAAGTTTGACCGCTTTAGTCATTGGAAATCTTGCCAGCCAGATGACATCTTCATCTTTGGCACCGCCT
>JAFMBQ010000204.1 GCA_017858365.1 Algoriphagus sp.
CACTTTCACATCTTCCTTATCAAGCGCAAGTCGGACTGATTTCTCACCAAATAAATTCAAATCATAAAATGTTGGAACGTCCACAGCCAACTCATAGCTAAACTCCCCATTCTTAGAAAGCTCAAGCGTATCTAAAATAATTGGCCGGGTGTCTGTAAACTGGGACAGCACGACATATCCCTCAGGAGCATTTTCGATTTTCCCAGTGACGGCTACTTTTCCGTCAGTTTGATTCCCGCCCTCACCACAGGAAAGTAATCCAATGAGGGAAACTAGTGAAATTACGATCATATTCTTTTTCATCATTAACCTTCTAAAATCTCTATTAATAGTTTTGTTGCCACTTTTGGATCTGCTTTGCCGTTTGATTTTTGCATTACCTGTCCCATAAACATACCCATCAAACCTTTCTTACCGGATTTGTATTCTTTCACTTTAGCTTGGTTTTCTTCAAGCACAGCTTCCACAACCAGCATTAGCGAATCCTCATCAGATTCCTGAATCAAATTAAGTCGTTGCGCAATTTGGATTGGAGTTTCAGAAGCGGATTGGAGTAGCACGGGATAAATACTTTGAGCGGCCACTGTAAAACTCACCTTATTATCATCGATCAATTCAATCAATTGAGCCATCGTATCTGTACTGATTGGCAAATCAACAATATTTAGGTTTTTCTCATTTAAATAGGACTTAATTGGTCCCATCATCCAGTTGGATGCAGCTTTATAATTTGAAGTCTTCTCACATAAATCTAAAAACCAAAGCGCAGTCTCTTTTGCCTCTGTCAGCACGCCAGCGTCGTAACTTGGCAATCCAAATTCTTCAACTAATCGCAAATGCAATTCACGTGGAAGTTGAGATATGTTCGACTTTACTGAATTCAGCCATTCATCAGAAATGAAAACTGGGCTAAGATCTGGCTCAGGGAAATACCGATAATCATTCAAATCCTCTTTAGCTCGCATACTGGAAGTAGTCCCAGCTGATGCATCGAATGTTCTAGTCTCTGAAATTATAACCTCCCCAGCTTCAATCAAATGAATCAATCGCTCATGTTCATGCTCAATCGCACGAAAGACATTCCGGAATGAATTCATATTCTTCACCTCGACTTTTTTACCTAATTCCGTTGCTCCTTTGAGCATTACAGACACGTTGGCATCGCAGCGGAGGGAACCCTCTTCCATATTTCCGTCGCATATTTCTAGGTATTTGACAAGTTTTTTGATTTCTGCCAAAAATGCATAAGCCTCTTCCGGGCTTTGCATATCAGGCTCAGTTACGATCTCAATCAATGGAGTACCCGCACGATTGAAATCTACCAAAGTATCAGCCTCACCGGCTAAGTGAATTGATTTCCCCGCATCTTCCTCCAGATGAATTCGATTTAGCTTAACAGTTCTGGTTCTCCCATCTGGTAAAACGATTGGAACCAAGCCTCCGACACAAATCGGTGCCTTATCTTGAGTGATTTGATAGCCCTTCGGAAGATCTGGATAGAAATAATTCTTACGGTCAAAACTAGTGTTCCTTGAAATCTCGCAATCACAGGCAATACCCATTCTAATGGCAAATTCAATTGCTTTTTTATTCACTTTAGGAAGTGTTCCTGGGTGACCAAGTGTAATTGCAGAAATCTGTGTATTTGGTGAATTACCATAAGCAGTCGAATCTGAAGCAAATATTTTGCTCTCAGTCTGAAGCTGCGCATGAACTTCAAGACCAATGATCAACTGATATTTATTTTTTAATTCTTCGCTTAACATTCAAGTATTGTTTCTGGATATCCTCAAAGGTACATTTCTCGGGCTTTCGACACGACTTTGTCCAAGCCATTCAAGTCCTTTCCTCCTGCTGTGGCAAAGAAAGGCTGCCCTCCTCCACCACCTTGTATTTCTTTGGCAAGTTCTCTTACGATTAATCCAGCATTTAGATTTCTTGATTGAATTAATGACTCATCAAGTATTACCGCGATTTGAGGGTTACCATCAATCGATGCCGCTAAAATCACAAAAGCATTTTCTACCTCATTTTTCAACTCGTAAGCAAGTTTTTTAAGGGAATCCGCATTTGGTAATTCGACTTTAGCAATGAGCGTATTAATTCCATCTCCTGAATTGAATTGATTCAAAAGTTCAGATTTGATTCTCGAGGATTTTTCCAAATAAAGACTTTCTATTTCCTTTTTTAAGCTATTCCGCTCTTCTATTAAAGTTTCAATAGCCTTCTTTACATCTCTTGGATTTTTAAGAAGCTCTTGAATCTCTTTCAACGTATTCTCCTGCTCGCGCAAATAAGATTCTGCTGCTGTAGAAGTAATCGCTTCAATTCGACGAACTCCTGCTGAGATAGATCCCTCTGATATTATCTTCACTAAACCAATCTGACTTGTAGAAGGCACATGGGTTCCCCCACATAGCTCCACTGAGTAGGTAGGATCAAAAGTGATCACTCGTACAAATTCCCCATATTTTTCACCAAAAAGTGCTGTCGCACCATTCGCCTTAGCTTCTTCAATAGGAACATTTCTTCGCTCTATCAGCGAAATATTCTCACGTATTTTCGCATTTACCAGGTTTTCAACCTTTTCGATTTCTTCATCGCTCATTTTTGCGAAGTGAGAAAAATCAAAACGAAGCAATTGCTCATTTACCAAGGAACCACGCTGTAGAATATGAGCTCCAAGTACCGATTTCAATGCTGATTGAAGCAAATGCGTTGCCGTATGATTATTCATCGTCAACGTTCGCTTATGCTGATCAACCTCCGCAGAAAACAGCTTTTCAGGATGCTGAGGAAGCTTTTCCACAAAATGCACGATCAAATCGTTTTCCTTTTTAGTATCCACCACTCGGATTTTTTCACTTTCTGATATCAGCCATCCAGTATCTCCTACTTGTCCACCACTCTCTGCATAGAAAGGTGTTTTATCTAAAACTACCTGATAGCGATCGCCTTTTTTATCTGAAACCACTCGGTATTTGATGATTTGAGCATCCGCTTTTAAGAAATCGTACCCAATGAACTCTACTCCCTCATCTTCATGAACCATCACCCAATCACCAGTTTCTGATTCAGAAGCCGCACGGGAGCGGTTTTTCTGTGCCTCCATTTCGGAAGTAAATCCATGCTCATCTATAGAAAATCCATTTTCTCTAGCGATTAGCGAAGTTAAATCCAGTGGGAAGCCAAAAGTATCGTAGAGTTCAAAAGCTGTCTTACCAGGAATTATTGTCTCATTTTTAGAGTTGAGTTCTATCTTGATTTGATCAAGAATTTTAAGTCCGTTGGCCAAAGTTCTAAGGAAAGAGGTTTCTTCCTCAAAAATCACTTTTGCAATGAACTCTTGTTGTGCACGAACTTCTGGAAAAACATCCCCGAAATTAGCTGCGATAATAGGAGTCAATTCATATAAAAAAGGCTCACTAAAGCCCAAAAAGGTATATCCGTAGCGAACTGCACGTCTCAAAATTCTCCGGATGACATAGCCAGCTTTATTATTCGATGGGATTTGACCATCCGCGATAGTAAAACTGATCGCGCGGATATGATCAACTATTACCCGGAATGCGATATCCGTTTGCTCATTTTTACCATAAGATTTACCCGATTTCTTCTCGAGCTCGCCGATAAAAGGCATAAAAAGATCCGTGTCGTAATTTGAAGATTTATGCTGAATTGCTCTAACCAATCGCTCAAACCCCATTCCTGTATCCACATGAGTTGCAGGAAGTGGTTTCAAACTACCGTCAGAAATTCTGTTGAATTGCATAAACACAAGGTTCCAGATCTCGATAACTTGTGGATGATCATTATTGACCAAGTCTTTCCCAGAAATCGCTGCGCGCTCAGAATCCGACCTCAGGTCAATATGAATCTCAGAGCAAGGACCACAAGGACCTGTATCTCCCATTTCCCAGAAGTTATCTTTCTTCGAACCCATGATGATCCGATCTTCTGGCACAATAGCATTCCAAAGTTCGAAAGCTTCTCGATCCATTTCTAGATTATCACCTTTATCTCCCTGAAATACAGAAACATAAAGTCGATCTTTTGAAAGCCCATAAACCTCTGTCAAAAGCTCCCAAGCCCAAGTAATGGCCTCCTTTTTGAAATAATCACCAAAAGACCAATTACCCAACATCTCAAACATAGTATGATGGTATGTATCAACACCAACCTCTTCTAAGTCATTGTGCTTTCCACTTACACGAAGGCATTTTTGGCTATTTGCGACTCTTGGAAACTTGGCGATTTCATTTCCTAGAAATGCATCTTTGAACTGGTTCATCCCCGCATTGGTAAACATCAAAGTGGGGTCGTTTTTGACTACAATCGGTGAGGATGGAACGTATTGATGTTGCTTTGATTGGAAAAACTCTATAAAAGTACTCCTGATTTTCTTTGCTTCCATGAAGGTTTGATGCGCAATTAAGTAGCTATTGAGGCAGAAATATGCCCTTTTTCTGGGTGACAAAATTAACAAAATAAAAACGGTTGCAAAGTGTCAAATAGAAAGCCGTAGAAAGTTATCCCCTCAGGGGTTTAAATCTTTTATCAATTTATTTCTCAAGATAAACCAAGGGTAATTCGATATCGAAAAATTGACATCTAAAAAATCTCTTTGGGGTACTAACAAAAGCCTTTCATCCTTTAGATTTATTCTTAAAAATGCCTTTGCCTTGATAATCTCTCTCACCCTTCCTAATTTGAATCAAAATTATATGCAGGTTTACCATTCTGCATTTTGCTAAATCCTCCTATCCTTTTTGAAAATAAAATGTCCTATCTAGCTAAAATCACCTCTCCAACTCTTCTTCTTGACGGAAAAATCTGTCGATCCAATCTGAAACGAATGGCTGATAAAGCTGCTCGACACAACATGAAGCTGATCCCTCATTTTAAAACAGCACAATCTCATCAAATCGGCAATTGGGCTAAAGAATATGGAATAACAGAAGTTACGGCCTCTTCCATCAAAATGGCAGAATACCTGTGCGGACAAGGCTGGGAGAATATCCATATCGCTTTCCCATTCAATCCGCTCGAAATCCCCAAGCTCAATCAAATTGCAACTCATCAGTCTATCTCAGTCCAGCTAATCAACGCTACCACTGCTCAAATGCTAGTGGATCAGTTGGAGCAGAAGGTTGGATTCTTTATCGAAATTGATGCGGGATATGGCAGAACAGGCGTTGAAGTTTCAGACTTTGGGTTGATTGAAGAGATTTTAAGAATTTCAAATCATTCTGATAAGCTATTTTTTAAAGGCTTCTACATTCATGCCGGCCATTCTTACTACATGCCGGATATTCCAGCACTCTATGAGCAAACTCGAAATGCGCTCTCGATGCTGAAACATAAATACAACTCTGAATATCCAAACCTTGTCACTCGAACAGGGGATACTCCTGGATGTGCAGTGATGGAGGACTTCGGGGATATTGATGAGATGGGTCCAGGAAATTTTGTCTTTTATGATTTGATGCAAGCTAAACTGGGTGGCTGTGATAAGTCAGATATAGCGGTCGCGATGGCTGTTCCGGTAGTCGATATTAAAAAAGAAAGGAAAGAAATTCTGATTCACGGCGGCGGAGTGCATTTTGCAAAAGATGTATTAGTGGGTGAAAATGGAGATAAGAACTTTGGAGAGGTCGTCTTGCTCAATGAAAAAGGCTGGACTATTCCTACTCATCATTCCTATTTAAAAAGTATTTCTCAAGAACACGGTCTCATCAAAGCTTCTGATGAATTGCTAGCGAGCGTCAAAGTCGGAGATTTGCTAGGAATCCTTCCTGTTCATTCTTGCATGACAGCCGACTGTATGGGCGAATACATGACATTGGATGGAAATATGGTGGATCACGCAGAGGGAAGTTAAGCAACTCTCATTTAGTCATTTTACAATCTACTAAACACCATTCTGATGAAAACTCGATTATTTCTAAACTTAACGCTGTTTTCGTTTTACCTTTTTTCATGCTCATCTCCTGAGTCTTACGATGTATTAATCCGAAATGCTCGAATCATCGACGGCTCGGGCGAAGCCTCTTATTTGGGTGATATTGGTGTTAGGGCAGACAGCATCGCCTCAATTGGAGATCTAAGCAAGGCCATAGGAAAAGAAGAAATCGATGCCAATGGAATGGTCGTGTCACCAGGATTTATCAATATGCTAAGCTGGGCTGTGGAGTCACTAATAGAGGACGGAAAGTCCGAAGGAGATATTCGGCAGGGAGTGACTTTGGAAGTTTTTGGGGAAGGTGAATCTTTTGGTCCACTGAACGATACGAGTAAACAAGCATTAATCACTGCTCAAGGTGACATCAAGTATGAGATTACTTGGGAAAGCCTAGCTGAATACCTTGATTTCTTGGAAAAGAAAGGTGTTTCCACCAATGTGGCTTCCTTTCTTGGTGCAACGACGCTTCGAATCAATACCATTGGCTTCGAGGATCGAAAAGCCACAGCTGAAGAGATGGATGAGATGCGAGCAATGGTGGAAAAGGGAATGAAAGAAGGCGCTTTAGGAATCGGCTCCTCCTTAATCTATGCCCCAGCCTTTTATTCGAGCACGGAAGAACTGATCGAACTTTGCAAAGTGGCTGCACAATATGATGGCATGTATATTTCTCACATGCGAAGTGAAGGTGATCGTCTATTGGAAAGTTTGGATGAGCTAATCCGAATCGCAGCTGAAGCGGATATCCGGGCCGAAGTTTACCACTTGAAAATGAGTGGTCAGAAGAATTGGTCAAAGTATGATCAGGTGGTCCAAAAGATAGATTCCGCAAGAACAGCAGGACTACAGATCACCACGGACATGTATAATTACGTGGCAGGAGCCACAGGTCTGGATGCTGCGATGCCTCCATGGGTGCAAGAAGGTGGTTTTGAAGCCTGGAGCAAAAGACTTGAAGATCCTGCTATCCGAAAACGAGTTGCAGCTGAGATGAAAGATCCCAATGTAGCTTGGGAAAGCTTAATGCAAGCTGCTGGAACACCTGAAAACATACTTTTGGTAGGATTTGCAAACGACAGCTTAAAATATTTGACTGGAAAAACACTCGCTGAGGTGGCTGTACTGCGCAATAAAATTCCGGAAGAAACAGCCATGGATCTGGTAGTTCAGGATGGTAGCCGTATTGGTACTGTTTACTTTTTGATGACTGAAGAAAATGTCAAGAAGCAAATTGCCCTTCCCTACATGAGCTTTGGCTCGGATGGTGCGTCAATGGCTACTTCAGGTGTTTTCTTGAAAAGCAGCACCCACCCAAGATCTTATGGCAACTTTTCTAGGCTTTTGGCTAAATATGTCCGAGAGGAGAAAGTGATTTCTTTGGAAGAGGCTATCCACAAGCTGTCAGGACTGCCTGCCAGTAATTTGAAAATCAAAAAAAGAGGATTACTTAAGACTGGCTATTTTGCCGATTTGGTCATATTTGATCCCGAGAAAGTTCAGGATCATGCGACTTTCGAAAAGCCCCACGCCTACTCCACTGGAATTTCACACGTATTTGTGAATGGAACTCAAGTCCTGAAAGACGGAGAACACACT
>JAFMBQ010000205.1 GCA_017858365.1 Algoriphagus sp.
GTCATCTTTGTACTCCCATTTTCGAAAGCAACTCCATCAATAAATGGCGAAGCTCCTACTGCTAATTCAACCTGAGAAAGTTCGGCCTTCATGGCTTCTGCCATCTCGCCTGGGGTTACCCCCCAAGTTATAATACCACCACTGTTATCGTGATTAGTCATCACTGCGTAAATCCGATCAATCTTCGCGTGATTACGACTGATATTTAGCTCATCCTTTACCCAAAGCATAATCAGCACAACCGTAGTCAGGCCCATCGCCAATCCGAAGAGATTGATAAAGAAAATAGACTTGAACTTCATGAAGTTCCGAAAAGCGAGGAGGATTTGGTGGCGGAGCATGGTGTGATTGGTTTAGGTTTAGGTTTGTCGTCATTGCGAGGACTTTTACCCAATTTTTGTTATTAAAGGGTTTCAAGTCCGAAGCAATCTTTTTTACATATACAGATTGCTTCGATTTTGAAAGATCAAGAATATAATAAGTTGTCTAGTAAAATCTCGCAATGACGTTACACATGAAACTGCTCCCGGATATTCTCGGTCACGACTTTTCCGTCAAATAGATTGATGATTCGGTGCGCATAGTTGGCGTCATGCGGAGAGTGAGTTACCATCACGATAGTCGTTCCTTCATTATTGAGTTCTTCTAATAGACGCATCACATCTTCTCCATTGGTAGAATCCAAGTTACCTGTAGGCTCATCGGCAAGGATCACGGATGGCTTAGCCACAATAGCTCTGGCAATAGCCACCCGCTGCTGCTGACCACCGGAAAGCTGCTGAGGAAAGTGATTGCGTCGATGCATAATATTCATTCGACCCAGCACTTCTTCTACTTTGGTCTTTCGCTCATCTGAGGGGATTTTCAGATAAAGAAGCGGTAGCTCCACATTTTCAAATACTGTCAACTCATCGATCAAGTTGAAAGATTGGAATACAAATCCGATGTTACCTTTTCGTAATGAAGATCGTTGGCGCTCTGAAAACTTAGCGACTTCTTGATCCAAAAAGTAATACTCTCCCCCATCTGGATTATCCAGAAGACCGATAATATTCAGAAGTGTAGACTTACCACAACCTGAAGGACCCATAATGGCTACGAATTCACCTTTTTTGATTTCGATTTGAATTCCGTCCAGCGCGGTGGTTTCTACCTCCTCGGTGGCGTACATTTTTCTGAGATTTACAGTTTTGATTACGTGTTCCATGTTCTATGTTAGCTAGATGTATTTTTAAGATTCCTATTTATCACAACTTATATTTATCAATTCTTCTACTTGAGCTGCAAAATTTCATTATTCCCAAAGTTCTCATATCCTGAAACGATCACCTTTTCACCTTCGATCAAGCCTTCCAAAATCTCATAGAATTCAGGATTTTTTCGACCTAGTCGGATATTTCGCTTTTCGGCATTTCCTGCTGCGTTGAGCACAAACACCCAATTTCCGCCTGTATCTTTAAAAAATCCACCTGTTGGCAAAAGCAAGCTTTGCTCGCTGTCTCCCAACTCCAATCGAATTCGAACACTTTGACCTCTTCGGATTCCTTTTGGGCTTTCTCCTGTGAATTTCATATCCACTTCGAATCGTCCATTGGTAATGGTCGGATAGATTTTCATGATTTCTAATTCATGATCTACTCCACTCAAGGTGAATTTCCCACGCAGTCCCTGCCCGATTCTCGGCAAATACAGTTCATCGATTGGAACTCTTACTTTGAATTCATCCAAAATATCAATCTGTCCATAGCGTGATCCTGGATTGATCGCCTGACCGATTTCGATTTGCTCCATCGCTAATTGACCTGCAATCGGTGCCTTAATCACAAGGTTATTCAAAATCTGACCTACGCCATTTAAAGAAGCATTCATTCTTCCTTCTGATTGTCGGAGCTGCTGAAGCTGATATGATCTAGCCAAAGAATCGCTTCGGTAAGAGCGGTAAGTCAATTGCTTTCGCTTCACATTGTATTCGTATTGCTCCTTGACTTCTTCAAACTCACGGTCAGAAACCAGTTTCTTCTCATGTAATTCTTTGAACCGCTTGTATTGAGGTTCCAAAAGCGAAATCTGGTAATCAATCTCTGCCAACTGTCCCTGCTGATTTAGATCATTTTGATCCAGGAATAGTCTGGTCTGACGCAGGTTATTGATTTGCTCATAGAGCATCGTCTCGCGGGACATGACATCCAGCTGAAGATTTGAATTGGTCAAAGTCAGAATTGTATCGCCTTTATTTACTAAGGCTCCAGATTCTCTAATTACCTCAGCCACCATTCCCCCCTCAACTGCATCAAGGAAAAAAGTTTGCGCGGGCTCGATTTGACCAGAGACTAAAATATAATCGGTGAATTCCCCCGTGCTTACTGTAGCGATACTTAATCTATCTTTCTCCACATTCATCGTAGAGCGATGATCTGCAAATCCAATTTGATAAATAATCCCAGCTGCCACCGCTACTCCACCAAGGATGTATGCGATCTTTTTCGGGGTC
This sequence comes from Algoriphagus sp., assembly GCA_017858365.1. Taxonomy (GTDB): domain Bacteria; phylum Bacteroidota; class Bacteroidia; order Cytophagales; family Cyclobacteriaceae; genus Algoriphagus. The sequence goes on from JAFMBQ010000205.1 coordinate 2,492, forward strand.
CAAAACTTCTTTTCTATTTTTCGATCCATTATTGATCCATTGTATGTGTTTTCCTTTTCAGGGCTATCCCCTTTATGCCAAATGGCATGCCATGCAAAAAATAGCCATTGGATGCTTGTTTGAATGATTTTAATAAAAACAAGATTCCTTCTCGCGAACATTTTCGTCCGCAGGCGAACAAAAGCTATCAAAGTCGGATATTTTTCTCTTATCTTAAAGAAAGAAATCTAAGCTTCAAAATCAGCTTAAAACATCCGAAAACGACATATTTTATCCTATTTATAGGTACAATATTTTTCGGTATGCTTTTGGAACATTGGAGTACTATACTCGGGATATTTTTCCCAACTGCGAAAACCTTTTAAAATGAACGAGCAACGAATCGGGAAAATCTTAATCATTGACGACAATGAAGATTTGCTTAAAGCAGCAAAAATTTTTCTAAAGCGACATTTCGCACAAGTAGATACAGAGACCAATCCTGACCTGCTTCCAATCCTGACCCACAACGAGAATTATGATGTGATCCTCTTAGACATGAACTTCACTAAAGATGTAAGTTCAGGACAGGAAGGATTCTATTGGTTGGATAGAATTTTAGAATTGGACCCTTCGGCAGTAGTCGTTTTGATCACTGCCTATGGGGATGTGAATCTTGCGGTGAAAGCGATCAAAGAAGGTGCAACTGATTTTGTGCTGAAGCCATGGGAAAATGAAAGACTCTTGGCCACGCTTAATTCTGCACTTCAACTCCGCAGAAAAAAACTGGAAGTGGACCTACTTAAGGATCAGAAGAATACTCTTGAAAAAGACATTGACAATAAATTCAAAGATATCATTGGAAATTCTCCTTCCATGCAACGCGTATTTGAAACCATTGAGCGAGTGGCAGTGACAGATGCCAATGTGTTGATTTTGGGAGAAAATGGAACTGGCAAAGAACTAATCGCCCGAGCAATTCATCGGCATTCCAAACGAAGTCGCGAAGCATTTGTCGGAGTGGATCTGGGCTCGATCACGCAAACATTGTTTGAATCAGAGCTTTTTGGTCACAAGAAAGGCGCATTTACCGATGCAAAAGAAGATCGCGCCGGTAGATTTGAGCAAGCGCATAAAGGGACCCTTTTCTTGGATGAAATTGGAAATCTACCCTTACCCCTTCAAGCTAAACTTTTGGCAGCCTTGCAGAATCGCGAAGTGACTCGAGTCGGAGCGAATCGGCCTGTGGAAGTGAATATCCGATTAATCTCCGCGACCAATATGCCGATTCACAACATGGTTTATGATAATTCTTTCCGTCAGGATTTACTTTATCGGATCAACACGATCGAAGTACAACTCCCACCGCTTCGTGAGCGGATCGAAGATATCCCACTATTGGCAGATCATTTTATTGCCTATTATTCCAAAAAATACAATAAAGACATCCGAAAAGCCTCTGAGCCTTTGATCAAACGCATGTCCAAGTATCATTGGCCTGGAAATATCCGAGAGCTTCAGCATAGTATTGAGCGAGCAGTCATTATGACCAACCATAGTGTTTTGCAGCCTGAAGATCTTTTCCTCCAAAAAATTCAGTCCCAAGAAAAATCAGAGGATTCGGTCAATCTGGAACATTTGAATATCGAGGATATAGAGCGAATCCTAATTCGTAAAGCCCTTCAAAAACACAATGGACATATCACCAGAGCCGCAGAGGAACTAGGCTTGACTCGCTCCTCGCTGTACCGCAGATTAGAAAAATATGGTCTATAAGCGATTTTCTATTGGTGTTGCAGTTCGATTAGCACTTATCATTCTCTGCCTTTACCTAGGACTTTGGCTCTATTACCAACAGCAGCTTTGGCTAGCGCCAGCCATTTTAGGCTTGGTGGCACTGATTCAGATTGGGGAATTAATCTACTATGTCAATTCTGTCAATCATAAGCTTGCTCGATTTCTGGACTCGATACGATACAATGATTTTTCAAGCTCCTTCACCTCAGATTCACAAATGGGAGGTTCTTTTCGTGAGGTAAATGTTGCCTTTAATGAAGTAATGGATGTGTTCAAAAAGACTCGGGCGGAAAAGGAAGAACAAATGCTTTTCCTCCAAGTGATCATTCAGCACATCAATACCGGCATCATCTCATTCAATTCTGAAGGGAAAATAGGAGTGATTAACAATTCTGCTAAGCATTTATTGCAGATTCCCCAGTTTCGTGATATCTCAGATCTAGGGAAGCTTTCTCCGGCACTTTTGAAAGAAGTCTTGGAGATGAAGCCGGGGCAGCGATTATCACAAAAAGTCAATTCAAATCTTCACCTCATCATCCAAACAACTTCACTGAAAATGGGTGGCCAAAGCTGGACTTTGCTTTCCCTACAAAACATCAATGCCGAACTTCAGTCCAATGAACTCGAGGCTTGGCAAAACCTCACCAAGGTACTTCGACATGAAATCATGAATTCGATCACGCCGATCTCAAGTTTGGTGGACTCCCTCCGAACCATCCTAGACGAAGATAGCTACGTTCAAAAAGAAGGTTTTTTAATCAAAAAAGATGGCTTTCAGGATGTGCAGGAAGGATTAGACACCATTGCTAATAGAAGCAAAGGACTTGTCAACTTTGTAAATGCTTACCGGGATTACACCAATATTCCTTTACCAGAAAAAGAGCTGGTAAATATTCAGGGACTTTTCGAAAAAGTGCTCAATTTGATGAAGGAGGATCTAAAAGCCCATGAGATCGAGGTACAAACCGAGATCCAACCCGAAACTTTAATAATCCTTTGCGACCCGGATCAAATTATGATGATTCTGATCAATTTAATAAAGAATGCATCGGAATCACTGACTAATCAGGCGAATCGGATCGTATTCCTGCGTGCCATTTCACAAGGAGATTTAGGATCGATAATCCAAGTAGAAGATCATGGGCCCGGAATTGTTCCGGAAGCTTTGGAGCGAATCTTTGTACCCTTCTATACCACCAAAAAAACTGGCTCAGGCATTGGCTTAGCTATCTCCAGACAGATCATGAACCTCCATCGGGGAAGTCTTCAGGTAACTTCAAAGCCAAATGAACGGACGATTTTTACGTTAAATTTTAGGTAAAAAATCAGTTAATCTGCAAAAATATCCTGTACAGGGTATACTCTAAAAAGTATGATTTTGTATCTTATTACAAAATCAAGAAATCATGGCAGACCCTACAAAAACAGAAAAGCCCTTCAATCATCTCAAAGGAATCATTTTTGGTATTGGATCCGATGGGGTAATCAACAGGGCAGAATTCACCGAAATGAAACTTTGGTGTCAAGCAAATCAAGGACTTTGCGAAATAGCTCCTTTTGATGAGTTTTTTTCCAAAATCAAATCCATTCTTGACGGAGGTACCTTGACTTCTGAAGAGATCTTTGAGATGAACCAGGTTCTCAAGAAATACCAAAAAGATCTCAGCCCTGACAAATCTAAGGATGCAGAACTCCATTTTTTACAAGGAATTTGCTACGGAATTTTGGCTGACGAAGAAATCAATAAGTATGAGTTGGACATGCTCAAAGGCTGGCTGGAACCTCAAACTTCCCTTATTTTGAAACAACCATTCAAAGGCATGCTGGAACTTATCAATAAAGTCATGTCAAATAATCAGGTGAGCAACGAAGAATACCATGAGCTAAAAGCCTACTTCGAGAAGGTAATTGCGATGGAGTAGAATTTTCAAAAAGTTGATTCTGTTCAGTTAATTCTGCCACCTTTAACTTGATTAGTATCTGATTTATGCCCGGAGTAATCAACTGAACTCTTCATAAAACAGTTATCATTTTTGTTTTTTATAAAAAACATTTTATATTTTTGTTTTCTACATAAAACAATATGGATCGACTCATCCAACTTTCAGATAGAAAGCTACAGAACCCAACAGCCACTTTCAAACGATACCTTTTCTCAACTATCGATTGGAATCAGCAATTAATCATAATTTTGGGCCAAAGAGGAGTTGGAAAGACCACCCTGATGCTTCAAAAAATGCAGGAGATCCGGGAATCTGTGGTTTATCTAAGTTTGGATGATTTTTACTTTGAAGAAAACCGTCTGGTAGAGTTTATTGAACAACTATATCAAACTGGCTACAGAAACTTTTTTTTGGATGAAGCGCATCGATATACCCATTGGTCAGCGGATTTAAAAAGTCTATATGATAATTACCCAGATGTAAAATTCGTGGTGTCAGGATCATCCATTTTAGAACTAAGTAAGGGGAAAGCAGATCTGTCTCGACGAGCAACAGTTTATCATTTAGCAGGATTATCTTTCAGAGAATACCTGGAACTAGAAGTGGATTTTTCTACATCGCCTTTCAGTCTTTCTGAGATTTTGACTAATTCATTCAAATTAAGTGAGCAAATATCTGATCGGTTAGATGTGCTTGCCCATTTTGTTCAATACCTAAGGCATGGGTATTATCCATTTTTCAAAGACGGAAAACAGCACTACAAATCTCGATTGATCGAAACGACTCAATTGGTTTTGGAAATGGACATCGCACCTTTTGAAGATCTCACACATAAAACTATCCGAAACATGAGGAAATTGATTTTCATCATTAGTGAATCAGTTCCTTTTATCCCAAATATCAGCAAGCTTGCCGAGCGTCTCGAGATATCTCGAAACACAGTTTTGAAGACTTTGGATCTTCTGGCACAAGCCCAAGTACTCAATCTTCTTAGGTCAAGTAACCAAGGCATTTCTTTCCTTCAAAAACCTGAAAAAATCTACCTTCAGAACTCAAACCTGGCTTATTCATTGTCAGAGAATCTAGCGAACATTGGAAATATCAGAGAAACTTTTTTCCTCAATCAATTACAAGTAAACCATGAAGTCAGTCTCCCAAAATTTGGCGATTTCATGATCGGTAAGCAATATGTATTTGAAGTGGGTGGGCCAAACAAAACTAGCCAACAAATACAGGGAATTCCCAATGCATTTATTGCGGCTGATGGGATTAAAATCGGCGGTGGCAACAAAATTCCACTTTGGCTCTTTGGCTTTTTGTACTAGTTGTG
>JAFMBQ010000206.1 GCA_017858365.1 Algoriphagus sp.
ATTTCAGCGAGTAGCTCCAATCCACGTTTCTCCACATAACTCGGGAGTGATTTACCATACTTCGCAGTATGTGCACAAGACCTTGGATGAAGGCAAAACTTGGGAAATTATTTCTCCAGACTTGACCGCAAATGAGCCGGACAAGCAGGTAGTTCCGGGTGGCCCGATCACGCGAGATGTGACTGGCGAGGAATATTACAGTACGATTTACGCGATCCGAGAATCTCCAATTCAGGAAGGTTTGATCTGGGTTGGTGCCAATGATGGTCCAGTTCATGTGACAAAAGACGCTGGCAAAACTTGGGAAAATGTGACTCCAAACATGCCAAAAGGTGGGCGAGTGGATTCAGTAGAACCTTCACCGCATGATCCTTCCACTGCTTATGTGGCGATTTTAAGATACTTGATGGGGGATGATAAACCTTATATCTACAAGACCAGCGATTATGGTAAAACTTGGACGTTACTGACTGATGGGAAAAATGGAATTCCGGAGGATTTCCCAACGCTAGTTGTGCGTGAAGATCCTGCCAAAAAAGGAATCCTCTATGCAGGAACGCAGTTTGGTTTATTTATTTCCCTAAACGACGGCGCAACTTGGACGCCTTTCAAAAGCAATCTTCCAGTCACTCCGATCACGGATATCAAGATTCATCAGGATGATTTGGTGATGTCCACAATGGGTAGAGGTTTTTGGATATTGGATAATCTGATGAGTTTGAGAGGAATTTCAGAAATCGGTTCGCAAGCTGTGGTGTTTTTTGATACCAAGCCCGCAATCCGAAATATGATGAGCGCTTCCAGTGAAACCAATGGTCCGGAATACCCTAGAGCTGGCGCAAAGCTGGATTACTACTTGGCAGAAAATCAGGAAGGACTTCGATTGGAATTGTTGAATTCAAAAGGTCAAGTCGTTCGAACTTTCAAAGCTGATGCTCCAAAAGAAGAAAAAGTAGACACAACTCGAAATATGTCCACAGAATTCACCGAATCTCCGGCTTCAAGTGGACTTCCAAATAAAGCTGGGATGAACCATTTCAGTTGGAATATGCAACATCAGGGAGGTTGGAACAAAGACCCGAAGCGTTCCTATACTGGCAATGGACCGATGGTTTCGACAGGGGTTTACACGGCAAGACTGATTTCGGGAGAGACCGTGTTGGAGGAGAAATTTGATGTGGTTTTGGACCCAAGGATGACTTTGGTTACGGATGCTGATGTCGCGGAGCAAGAACTATTGACGCTGGAAATACAGACTTTCCGAAATGAGGTAGATCAACTGATTGCTGCCATCGAAAAAGAAGTGGAAGCACTGAAACTTGTGATTGAAAAGGAAAGTCCATCCAAGAAAATAGCTCGAAAGAAAAGTGAATTAGAGACCATTTACAATCAATTGGTCACGGAAGAAGGTACCTATATGCAACCTATGCTGGAGGATCAGGCGCGTTATTTGAATTCCATGTTAGGTCAAGCAGATCAAAAGCCGGGGCAGGATGCCTATGAGCGTTTTGCAGAATTAAAAGCTTGGCTTGAACGTGTTAAAGACCAATATGAGGTAGTAGGCAGTAAGAAGTAGGCAACCCTATGGTATGCAGTTGGCAGTTTTATAATTGCCTGGTGTCAGGTATTGGATGAACCTATTGGAGTATGCAGCATAAGGAGGGGGAGGAGTTGTAGACCAAACGCTTACCCTCTAAAAAAAGAGCAGAAAGCAAGATTTCTTTATAGAAAGTTATGCGGGAAGAAAATAAGTGAAAAATGAAGGTATAGCCAAATGAAAGAGTTGCTTTGGCATTCTATCCTGCTTCCAAATGAAAAAATGGTAATTATTTTAAAAGGGGTTCAAATATTTGGAAGGCAGTGTTTTGTGCTTTCAAGCTTTTGAACAGCGGTTTGCAGATGCCAAAGTTATTGCAAACCTTGAGGGTGAATTAGCAACAGATATACCCAAATAACAGATATGATGAATTTTTCAGAGAACGAAAATCAAGGAATGATCGCAAAGATGATCCAAGATTTCGGGGCGAAAGAAATCACTCCTTTTAGAAAAGAATGGGATGATAAATCGCATTTCCCTAAGCCGCTTTTCAAGAAACTTGGAGAACTTGGATTGATGGGAGTTTTAATCCCGGCCGAATATGGAGGATCTGGATTTGGATACTTTGAGTATGTGACTGCAATCGTGGAGCTTTCCAAATTGGATCCATCTATAGGCCTTTCTATGGCGGCACACAATTCCCTTTGCACCAACCATATTTTTATGTTTGGAAATGAGGAGCAAAAGCGGAAATACATTCCTAAACTAGCTACCTGCGAATGGCTTGGGGCTTGGGGTTTGACAGAGCCAAATACCGGGTCTGATGCCGGAAATATGAAAACTGTTGCAATCAAGGACGGTGATCATTTTGTATTAAACGGGGCTAAAAACTTTATCACCCATGGTGCATCAGGTGATGTGGCGGTAGTAATCGCCCGAACCGGCGAAGTTGGAGATTCACATGGAATGACTGCTTTTGTCATCGAGCGAAGCACACCGGGATTTGAAGGCGGGCGTTTGGAAGATAAACTAGGTATGCGAGCTTCTGAAACGGCTGAAATGATTTTTACAGATTGCCGAATCCATAAGGATCAGGTGCTCGGTGAAGTGGGTGAAGGATTTATCCAATCCATGAAGGTTCTTGATGGGGGCCGTATCTCGATCGCCGCATTGTCCCTAGGTATTGCCGAAGGAGCGCTTGAGGCATCGATTGCTTACTCAAAGGAGAGGCATCAGTTCAACAAGCCAATCAGCTCTTTTCAAGGAATTTCCTTCAAACTTGCCGATATGGCAACACAGGTTGAGGCTTCAAAATTATTGATCTACAAAGCTTGTGATCTAAAAAACAGAGGCGAAAAAGTCACTTTGGCAGGAGCTCAGGCCAAGTTATATGCTTCCGAAGTTTGTGTATCTGTTTCTAATGAAGCGGTACAGATTTTTGGCGGTTATGGTTTTACTAAAGATTATCCAGTAGAGAAATTCTACCGTGATTCGAAGCTTTGTACGATTGGAGAGGGGACGTCTGAGATTCAGAAATTGGTGATTTCTAGAGAAATACTTCGGTAATTCCGAAGTTTGAAATTAGAAAGCTGAAAATAAAAAAAGCTGAAATCCGGAAGGGTTTCAGCTTTTTTGGTTTTGATGAATGGCTTAATCAATTGTATTCTAAATCTTCTTAAGATCTCTGAGTAGTTTTTTCGGGTCTTGTCTGTTATCCCAGATCAATAAAATTTTCAATTGTGAATTGTCAACTTTATAATAAAGGCTGACATTTTCGTGAATAAGTAGTTTACGGTTATTCGTTGAAAAAACCTTTGAACCGATTTCAGGATTTGACGAAATGAGGTCAATCTTTTCATCAATTAAGTCCAGAAATTTCTCTATTATTTTTTCATCCCAAACTGACTCTAAAAATTCCACACAACTATTCAATGAGTGTATAGCTTCGTTAGTCCAAAAAATCACGGGTAATTTCATTTACCTCTAAGGAGATTTTTAGCTGAGGTGTGAGGAGTGATTTTTTTTGACTTGTTTGATAATTCAAGGATTTCAGAAAGAACCTTTTCTTCTTCAGTGAAAGATTCACTCTTTAGTTTGTCTAAAATTTGAATTAGATCTTCATTTTTCAAATTCTTAACCCAGTCTATAATTTCAGCTTTCTTTTCTGCAATGTTCATAGCTAAAGGTAGTTAAATGATATAATGATTTCAATTCGCATTGATTTTTTGCTCGAATTTTCAACGACTTGGTCGGTAATTGCGATCTCCAAAAGTGCTATTTTGATACGATTTTTAAAATGATATGCTTAAACTCCAGCAACCATATACACTCCTGCCGCCAAAGCTGCGCCTGCAATTGGTCCCAAAATCGGAACCCATGCGTAGCCCCAATCAGTAGCCCCTTTGCCTTTGATAGGCAAAAGCTGATGCATTAATCTTGGACCAAAATCTCGGGCTGGATTGATCGCATAACCCGTAGTTCCTCCCAAGGAAAGTCCAATCACCCAAACTAGAAATGCAACTGGAATGGCACCAAGTGAACCCATTCCAATGGGAGTTTCGGTGACATCTACAATCTTTACCCCAGAATTGTATAAGATCACCAGTATCAGGACAAAAGTACCAAGCAACTCAGAGAGGAAATTCAATTTGAAATTTCGAATAGCAGGGGAGGTGCCAAAAGGTGCAGCCAAGATTCCCGGATCTTTTTCAGCTTCGTAATGGTCTTTGTACATCAGCCAAGCTAATCCCACTCCGAGCATAGCCCCTAAAATTTGAGCTAAAATATATCCCGGAGCTAGTGCCCAATCAAACTGACCGGTGATACCCAATCCAATCGTTACTGCTGGATTGAGGTGAGCGCCACTATAAGGTCCTGCTACCACTACTCCGCAAAATACAGCCAAAGCCCAAGCTGTAGAGATCTCCATAATCCCTCCTCCATTTCCTTTGGTTAGAGGTAAAAGCATATTGGCGACTACGCCAGATCCTAAAAGTAAAAGAAGGAAAGTGCCTACGAATTCTGCTAGGTATGGATTCATTTTGCTAAGATTGGGTTTTTATGGGTTTCTTGGTGGGAATATAGGAAGTGAAAATTAATTAGTCTCTATCCAATTCTTAGAACGGTCAATTGATTTCTGCCAGAAATGAAGCAAATTCTCTCGCTTTTCTTTTTCCATGTTGGGAGTGAAACTCCGATCGGCAGTCCAAAGTGATTTGATCTCCTCCTGATTTTCCCAAAATCCAACTGCCAATCCCGCCAAAAATGCCGCACCAATCGCGGTAGTCTCAATTATCTCAGGTCGCTTAATTTCGCAATCCAGCAAGTCTGCCTGAAACTGCATAAGGAAGTTATTTGCAGTAGCGCCGCCATCTACTCGGAGCTCTAGGGTTGGCTTGCCACTGTCTTTTTCCATGGCTTTAAGCACATCGTAGACTTGATAAGCGATCGCTTCCAACGCTGCTCTGGTGAAATGTGCAATAGTGGTTCCTCGGGTAATTCCAAAAAATGCTCCGCGGGCATTTTGATCCCAATGTGGTGCACCTAAGCCGGCTAGTGCAGGCACGAAATAAACGCCATCGTTATCTTCTAAGCTTGTCGCAAGTTTTTCTGTTTCCTTGGCATCTTTGAAAAGCTCTAGGCCATCACGAAGCCACTGAATTGCCGCCCCGCCAATAAATACTGAGCCTTCCAAGGCATAGTTGATCTCGTCTCCAATCTTCCAAGCTACGGTCGTTAGCAATTGGTTTTTTGAGCGAACCGCTTTAGTTCCGGTATTCATCACGAGGAAGCAGCCGGTTCCGTAAGTGGTCTTTGCCATTCCTGGCTCGGTACAAAGTTGGCCAAAAAGCGCAGCCTGCTGATCCCCGGCTATTCCGGCAATCGGGATTTTTGTGCTGAGCACGTCACCACTAGTTTCACAATAAACTTCAGAGCAAGACTTCACCGATGGAAGCATGGATGCCGGTACGCCAAAAAGATCCAATAATTCCTGATCCCATTCTTGGGTATGGATATTGAAAAGCATGGTTCGGCTGGCATTTGTGATATCAGTGAGGTGGGTTTTCCCAGCTGTGAGTTTCCAAACCAACCAAGAATCCACCGTGCCAAAAGCCAATTCTCCAGCCTCAGCCCTAGCTCGAGCTCCTTGGACATTTTCAAGAATCCAACGAATTTTGGTAGCAGAAAAATAGGCATCAATGATCAATCCAGTCTTTGAAGCGATGAGTTCGGCATGACCTTTTTCTTTTAAGCTATCGCAAAAAGCAGCTGTCCGGCGATCTTGCCAGACTATGGCATTGTAAAGTGTCTTGCCTGTTTTTCGATCCCAGACAATGGTAGTTTCCCTTTGATTCGTGATGCCGATTGCAGCGATCTGGTTTGCCCGAATGCCTTTATTTACCAATGCCTCGATCATGACTGAAGATTGGGAAGTCCAGATCTCTTCAGGATCATGTTCCACCCAGCCTTGCTTTGGGAAATGCTGTTTGAATTCCTTTTGGGCGGTGGAAACGATTTTTCCTTTTTTATCAAAAACGATTGCTCGCGAACTTGTAGTCCCTTGGTCAAGCGAAAGTATATAAGGTCTAGTCTGGGTCATTGGGTTTTGGGTTAATTAGTCAAAAAGATAGTTGATTATCCACAATTATTCTGGTTTGTCCAAATAGGTTGATATGGTTCCAGTCTGCGATTGATAGGCCAAAGAAACCTTAACAGGCTTTTCAGCAGTGTTTTATTTAGTGGAAAGCATGCAAAGTATTTTATTTCTGGCTTTAGAGGTAAATGATTTTTTTGAGTTTCACTCTCTCTAAGTTCCACTCTCAAATCATCCTTCCCTTATTTAATCAAATACTTCGAAGCCGTTTTTTCAAAATCAGCCAACTCACTTTCTACCCAATCCGTATCCTTTCCCATTTCGGCAGCCATCAGTTTAGCTACTTTAGGCGCAGCATCTATAGCAGCCTGTGCGTCCAAAATCAGAATTCTTATGCGTCGAGAAAGTATATCTTCTAGTTTTAATGCCATTTCATTTCGCACCGCCCAAATTACTTCGGCTTGGATATTTGGGAAGTCTGGATGAATTTTTTCTTTCCATTCGGGATGTTCTTCAGTCAAAGCTTTGATGGCTTTCGCGTCAGTCCCATAGATTCCCCAATGCCCTGCTTCCAGATGGCTGGTATTTCCTTGGATACTCATTTCAGATGAAGTCGATTCGTTAGGTTTCTCTCCAGTCACTTGCTCAAAATAATCCACCGTGTCCTCGCCCATTTTTCGGAAGGTGGTCCACTTTCCTCCGGTCAGCGTCACTAAGCTACTTTTGGAAAGAATGATTTTGTGGGAACGTGAGATTTCCTTGGTTTTGGTACTACCTTCTTTTGGTCTAGCCAAGGGTCGTAAACCTGCAAAAACTGCTTTCACATCTGCCCGAGTTGGTTTTCGAGTCAAGTAACCTGCTGCTGTTTCCAGCACAAAATCAATTTCTTTCTGTAAAGCTTCGGGTTCAAGCTTCGGCTTTTCTCGAATTGTATCTGTTGTTCCTACCACTAATTTGCCATGCCATGGCACTGCAAAAAGCACTCGACCGTCTCTGGTTTTAGGAATCATGAGTGCATCTTTTCCACCTAAAAAATCTAGGTCTAGGACCAAGTGAATTCCTTGGCTTGGCTGGATCATTTTTGGAGCTTCTGGATTATCCATTTGCAGGATTTTATCTGCAAAAACCCCGGTGGCATTGACCACCATTTTGGCTTTTATGGTATAGTTTTTCTTGCCGATTTCATCTTGAACTTTCAAACCGGTTATTTTTCCTGCTTCGTTTTTAATCAAATCCGCAACTTTGGTGTAATTCAGAATACAAGCACCTGCTTTATCGGCAGTTTGAGCAATCGCCACAGCCAATCGGGCATCGTCGAATTGTCCGTCATGATAGACTACGCCACCCATCAATCCTTTTTGAACAATGGCGGGCATTCGAGTGATGGTTTCTTCTTTGGAG
>JAFMBQ010000207.1 GCA_017858365.1 Algoriphagus sp.
TTTAGAAAATCATCTAAAGAATAGCCATATGTTTGTTGTGCAGCAATATTTGCATTGATTATCTTAAAAGATTTAAGATCTAAAAGCCAAGTAGGCTGCGGATTAAAGTTAAAAAGGTTTTCGTAATTAAGTTTCTCATCCTCTATTTCATTAATAAAACTACTTCTGTTTAATGCAAAAATGATAGTTTTATAAAGTATATCTGGATTTATTTCATCTTTTACCAGATAATCATAAATACCTGCTTGTAGACTGCTTTTGGCCATGGCCAAATCTGAATATCCAGTAAGAATAATGATAGGCACTTTAAAATTACAGGAAATAATACTATTTATTAATTCAAGGCCCCCCAAATCGGGCAAGTTCAAATCCAATAAGATTATAGAAATTTTTTCTTTAGAATTCTGCAGGTAATTAACTGACGTTGCGTAATCCCTACAATGTACTATGTTAATTTTTTTAAATTTTTCAAGTAAATAATCTTCAATTAAGACGAAATCACCTTGATTATCTTCTATAATAAGAACAGAAAAATTTTCCGAAATTTTTTTTAGTTGTTTCATTAGATTAATCCGGTAAGGTTGATAGCTCCAACCAAAACTCTTCAATTTTTAAAATAGCGGTTAAAAATTCACTAATTTCAATAGGTTTTTTTATATAACTATTGCAGTGGTTTCCATAAGCCTTGTCCAAGTCTTTTTGATTAGACGAGGTAGTAAGCATGATTACTGGAATTTTCTTGAGATTTGAATCGGATTTAATTCGCTCTAAAACCTCGTGGCCATTAAATATGGGGATGTTAATATCCAAAAGAATAAGGTCAGGTTTTTTTACATTGGTATATTCTCCGCTTTGAAATAGAAAATCAAGCGCCTCTTGGCCATTTTTGACCACGCTGATTTCTGTTTTCACTTTACATTCTTCAAAAGCTTCCAATGTGAGCAAAATATCGCCTTCGTTGTCTTCCACCAAGAGGATGTGTGCCAGATTTGATTTTTGATTATCCATACTAGTTAATTTTAGGAATTGTGAAATAAAATATTGTTCCTTTTCCTAGTTCAGATTCCAGCCAAATCCGTCCCCCTAAAAATTCCACATGTTTTTTTGCAATAGAAAGACCGATTCCTGTTCCTTCATACTGTTCCCTGTTGTGTAGTCTTTGAAATAGTACAAAGATTTTATCATGGAATTGAGGTTCTATTCCTATTCCATTGTCTTTGATCGAAAACTCCCACTCTTTTTCATTTTCTACAGCGTTGATTTCGATCATTAGTGGGTTACCTGCTTCAATATATTTGAGCGCATTGTCTAGTAAACAATGAAGTATTTGTATGATAGCTACTCTATGGGTATAGATTACTGGAAGATTACTAGATTTAATTGTAGCTTTTGTTTCTGAAATTATTTTTCTTCTTAACTGCTTAAATTCAGCTAGCAATTCATTAAAATCTACTTCTTCTTTTCCTTCTGTGAGCCCACTTGCTTTAGAATATTCCAATAAATCAAGAATAATCTGCTTCATCCGTTTAGCACCATCTTTCGCATAATGAATGTACTGATGTCCCTTCTCGTCAATTAGATAGCCATATTTCCGTTCCAATAGATCCATGAAGCTGGAAATCATTCGTAAGGGTGCCTGTAAATCATGTGAGGCTACAAAAGCAAATTGCTCCAATTCTTCATTTGAGCGTTCAAGTTCAAGTGCACGCTGTTCAAGTGATTGGTTGAGCTCACTTAATTCTAGGGTCATGCGCTTTGACTCAGAAATATCAGTCATAGCACCTACAACACGTATTACTTTTCCTTCGGGATTTCTAAGAATTACTGCCCGATCTATTACATAAAGTGTTTTGCCGAGTTCATTAATTACCCTATACTCTGATTCCCATCGTGCGCACAGTGGGTTAGCAATAGCTTCGTAAAAACTGTGCTTAATTTTATCAAGATCATCTGGATGAATGTACTCTTTTGTCCACATTTCATTCTCAGGAAATAGTCCTGAAGTATCTTTCCCGAAAAATCTTTCAACGGCTTTAGAGCGGTAATAAGTTTGTCTCTCTATATCCCAATCCCAAATTGCATCTTTTGTAGCTTCAGTTACTTTTTCGAACCGTTCTTTAGATTGGAAGATGATTTCCTCTGCTTTTTTTCGATCTGTTATATCCCTTATATATGAACAGAAAAATTCTTCCTTGCCCTGCTTAACAGGGATGATTGTTAGTTCTACAGGAAATGTTTCTCCGTTTTTATTTTTTGCTGAAATTTCTATTAGTCTGTTGAATACTTTAGCCTCCCCTGTCTTTAGGTAATGATTCATACCATAATCATGCATACTCCGAAATTCTTCAGGAATGATGTGGTCAGAAAGTTTTTGCCCCAAGATCTCATTAGGTAGCCATCCAAATATTTTTTCAGCTGGTGGATTCCAAAATATCACATTCCCTTCTACATCCATACAAATTATTGCATCCAATGCCGAGTTCATGATAAGTCTGTTCTTCTCTTCACTATGCCTAAAACTTTCCTCTGCTTTTTTTCGATCTGTTATATCGAGTACGATTGCTAAAAATCTTTTATTGCTACCTTCTGTTACTAATTGCAAATGTGTTTCCACGGGATAAATACTTCCGTTTTTTCGTTTGTGATTAGTAAAAAATACAATTTTCTCTTTTTCATTAGTTACTAATGGAGCAATAAGCTGGTTAAATGAACTTGCTGTATACTCGGGCTTTATATCAAGAGGAGTTAATGCTTTTATTTCGTGTTCTGAATAGCCTATATTACGAAGCGCACCTTTGTTGACATAGCTAAATTGGAGTGTTTTCGCTTCGAATATATAAATTTCATTCAGGCTACTTTCTAAGGTTATTTGTAAACTATTTTTTGCTTCTTCTGCTATTTTTTCTGATGTGATGTCAAAACGAATGGCTAAATATTGAAAGGGGATATTTTTTTTATCCATAAAAGGTGTAATAGTTGTATTTGTCCAATAATAGGCTCCATCTTTTGTTTTATTTTTTATTTCTCCTCGCCATACATTCCCGGACTTTATGGTTTTCCATAAATCCTTAAAGAATTTTTTTAGATGATATTTAGAGTTAATTAATTGATGAGTTTTTCCGATAAGCTCTGGACTAGTATATTTTGAGATCTCACAAAAGTTATCATTCACAGAAGTAATAATTCCTTTTTTATCTGTGAAAGCGATAATGGCAGCCTGGTCTAAGGCAAATTTGTAATCTTCTAATTTTTTTAAACTTTCCTCTAATTCAAGGGTGCCTAATTTTCGCTCATGAATATCTTGAAGACTACCATAAATTTTAATGCACTTATTATTTGCCACTTCGCTTTTACCAATACAGCGGACCCATCGTTTATTTCCTTTTTTTGTAGTAAGCAACACTTCTTCATCAAACTCAATCCCATCATTTATTAAAATGGATACTGCACTCTGTAGACTTTCGATTTTTTCAACTCCAAAAAATCCAATTTCGTCTTTTAAAGAGGGCTTGTAACTGTTGTCCACTTCAAATATTTCTTTTACCATAGAGGACCAGTAGAGACTATCTTCGTTTTGGTTTACCAAGTCCAGTTCCCAACTTCCGATTCGGGACATTTGGCTTGCCTCTTTCAATAATCTCTGGTTTTTGACCTCCTGAGTAATATCCTTTGCTGTTGCATAGATAAGGCCCTCTTTCAAGGTAGAGTTACAATACCAACTTAGCCAGACAATATCGCCGCTTTTAGTGATACAGCGGTTTTCAAATTTGAATCTATTTTCAGATTCCTCTAGGCCCATAACCTGATTAATGAAAATCTCTTTGTCATCAGGGTGAACAAATTCGTCCATGGTGTGGTAGAGAATATCTTCTTGGCTATAGCCAAGCAAGTCACAACCTGCAAGATTGATCTTCAGGAACCTTCCCTGAAAATCTACCAAACAAAGAATATCGGGTAGAGCTTCAAACAAATGTGTCAAGTTATTTTCCAGCTTTTTCCGGTCGAGCATAGAACCGAGATAGCCTTCAAACTTCTGGAATATTCGGGCATGTTTACTTAAATAGGACGTATCATTTTTAGATCCAACATGTAATATTCCTATGACCTCATCATTGGAAATCAATGGGATACCTATTACAGATTTTAGACCTATTTTTTTAGCCTGATCTCTTCTTATAAATTCTTTACACTCTCCAACATCATCTAATAGTATTTGTATCCCTTCAGACCATACCTTTCCCGATAATCCCTCTGACTTTTCATATGCCACAAACTCAGAGCTTTCGTCATAAAATTCCTCATCCTCTGGAGCTGCCACATAATGGCTAAACAATTGCATTTGGCTTTTATCAAGGTTGGTAGTCCATAATTCAACCCAGTCAAATTTCCCTAAGTCACCTATAGATCTACATAACTTGTTTGAAGCAAGAGTCAGATCGTCTTCAGTGTTGAAGTTTAGACTGATTTGGGCGATTAATTCTTTTTCCAACTCTTTGGTCATTTGCTCGGTCACATCTCGCTCTATGGCTATCCAATGCGTGTACCAGCCTTTTTCATTTGCCACGGGAGTTACAGTGAAGTTTACCCAGAATTCCTCTCCGTTTTTCTTGTAGTTGATGGTGGTTATTTCACACGATTCCCAATTTCTAATGGCGGTACTTAATCGTGACAATTCTTCTTTGTCCGAATTAGGTCCCTGAAGCATTCGCGGCGATTTACCGATGACTTCCCCAGCTTCATATCCTGTCATTTTTGTAAATGCCTCATTGACATAAATGATCCTTGGGCCTGGCTCATCAAATGGTTCAGCTTCAGTGATTAAAATAGCGTCATTAGTATTCGTGATGACGCTTTCCAAAAGTTTAAGTTGATGCTCTTTCTCTATTTTATCTGTGATGTCTCTAGAGTTGACCACGATGCCATTCACTGCGGGATTATCCAGCATATTAGTAAAAACTGATTCCATCCAGCGCCATTCCTTTTTATGGTTTTGAAAACGGATAGGAGCTACATTAATCTTTTTTTCCGTGGTGATTTTTCGGAAACATGATAAAGCTTTTTCTAAATCATCAGGATGAATATAATTAAACATATTTTTCCCTATAAATTCTTCTGGAGCGATCCCAAGAATAGAAGCGCTCGTAGGGCTGACATAGATGAAATTCCCCTCAGCATCTAGTATTCGTATCAGATCGGAACCATCTTGTACCAAGGCTTTGTACCGTTGCTTGCTTCGTAGAATGGCTTCTTCTTGCTTAATTTTTTCCTTGCCATCCCTAGCTACAGCATACCTTAATTTTGTTCGATCATCCCATCTTGCGGACCATGAATTATAGGCGATGCTACCATCTTTCTTCTTGTATCGGTTTACGAATGATTTAATACCTTGGCCGCCGTGAATAGATTCAATTGTCTCATTAGTTTTAGGGAGATCCTCCTCCAAAATCAAATCCTGGTAAGATTTGCCAATTAACTCTTCGGGCGAGTATCCCCAATGATTGAAGGAAGCAGCGCTCACATAGATAAAATTGCCCTGTTCATTAACAGTACAAAAAACATCTAATGAAGAGTCGATCAATTGATTCTCTTCAGATCTTTCTTTTACTACACGTGTAATATCTTTTGATTGACAAGCCACGGAAAAAATTTCACCATCCTCTCCGGTTAAAGGCTCAAAAATAATTTGAGTGTATTGAAGTTGATCTGTATTCGGATGGTATACATGTTCCTCAATTTCAAAATGCTCTCCCTGAAAGGCTCTAGAATAATAGGCTTTCCATGTTTCAGCGTGCCCCTTATCAAAGCCCTCGGTAAATATTGATTCATTTAGTTTTTTTTCTTGTCCCCTAACTTCTTTATTAAAGCTTAGATAGCTTTTGTTGGCATAAATCAATTGAAAGTCACTGTTGACGATCCAAAAAAGATCTTTGCTTTGATCTAGAAAAAGTTTTGTCAACTGAGTTTGTTTCATGATCAGGGTGATTTATTTTAGATGTTTTTAAAAAAAACGATAAGTATGAAATCTTAATAGTTCTGGGTTAAGTATTAAGAATACTCTTGATTGAAGTTTTAGATAAAAGATTTAATTTCTATCATTAATTTAATGAAAACATTTATAAAACCGTATTGGATAAGTGATTAAATCACTCTTAGATTACAAATAAATCATTTTTTTTGGGTATGCATTATAATACAAATACCCCCATGTTGAATGAATACTCGCTCAAAGCATGGGGGATAGTTTTTCTAGGGTGATTTTCAACTCTTCAAGAACCTTACTTCAAATACCGTGCAATGAATAAAGCGCTTTAAAAGTATATGAATTATAACTTTTGAAAGATGATTTTTAAGATTTGACTGGTATTGGGGAAATAATTCCTCAATTAGAGTAATTCTTGAGTTTTATCGAATGATTCATGAAAGTCAAGAATATACTTAGTGGGGAGCTCTATAGTGGATCCACGATCAGTCTGAGGCTAAAGCTTATTAAAAAATAAAAACGCTAATTTACCGAGGGTTATCCTACATTAATATTTACAATATATATCTACTTAAAAGATATCTAGAGATCAGAATTAAGATCGGTAAAGAGGGTGATATTTGAAGGATTCATCAACAAATTTGTATATAAATATCTGGTAAATAAAGTTGTTAAATTGCACTGATAGACTCAAATTTGATTAGCAATTACAAGGTTAGATTTCTCGTCATTATTGCCTTTATAGATAAATATTAAATTGTGATAAAAATGGATTGAAATTATATTCTTATCGTAATAAGTTTGTTCATAGTTTTTAATATTAAATTCTTGATTGTTTAAAGAATCTGTTAAACTCTTAAAATAATTCATCATTGTTTTTGGGTTGTTTAAATTCTTACTGTCTCCACCATATTCTTCCCAATAGGATGTTTGAGTATCTTCAATGACATATATTCCCCCATCTTTTAGTTTTGGAAATAAGATTTTAAATGTTTCTATTACATGTTCATTTATGTGACTTCCATCATCTATTATGATATCTAAATCGCCTATTTCATCGATTATAGCATTTAAAAAATTAGTATCAATTTGACTACCTTTGAATATTTTAATGCGATTTTCCTGAAGTAATGATTTGTCAAAGATATCTAAGCTAAAAATTTTACCAAAAGGAAAGTATTTTTTCCACATTCTTAATGATTCTCCTCCAGCATCGGGGCTTTCATAGCCACCAACCCCTATCTCAAGCAGTTTAATTTTTTTATATTTAAATCTTTTTAGATGAGTCATATAATGAGAGGTATAAAAATGATCTCCTACTTTATCAGTCCCATATATACTCCCTAATTTATTTAAATTATTTCCTGAACCAATAGCTCTAATGCCATGAACAAGATTACTCAAACGACGTTTGTTTGAAATAGACAATTTATTTTTTAAGTAATTTTTAATCATCTCGAATTGTTTTTTTATTTTAATCTATAGAGGTGTCCTTTTAATTGCATATATTTATAGCTTTTCAAACGCTCAAAA
>JAFMBQ010000208.1 GCA_017858365.1 Algoriphagus sp.
TCGATAAGAGCGAATAGCCCGACCCCGCTTTTGCTGCGGGGGCACGCCCAAAAGACTAATTTATCACCTACTTGCCTACAAGAAAGGATATTGTGAAGACATACAAAGAATTCAAACAGGTCGATTATCCACAGATTGGAGAGTCAGTTTTAGCGTATTGGAAAGAAAATCAGATTTTCGAAAAATCGGTATCTAACCGCGATGGAGCAGAGACTTTTACATTTTTTGAAGGTCCGCCTTCGGCAAATGGAACGCCAGGAATCCACCACGTAATGGCGCGGACGCTAAAAGATATTTTCTGCCGATACAAGACGCTGCAAGGCTATCAAGTGAAGCGAAAAGGCGGCTGGGATACGCATGGATTGCCTGTGGAACTCCAGGTTGAAAAGGAACTTGGCATCACCAAAGAGGATATCGGAAAGAAAATCTCTGTGGAGGAATACAACCGCAAATGCCGGGAAACGGTGATGCGATTCAAAAACGAATGGGATGACCTGACCGAAAAAATCGGCTATTGGGTTGATCTGGATGATCCTTACATCACTTTTGAGCCAAAATACATCGAGTCGGTTTGGAGTCTGCTCAAACGACTATATGATAAGGGATTGATATACAAAGGCTATACGATTCAGCCTTATTCCCCAGCTGCGGGAACGGGTTTGTCTTCGCATGAACTCAATCAACCGGGTACCTACAAGGATGTCAAGGATACTTCAATCACAGCACAGTTTAAGCTGAAGGGAGAAGAGAATACCTACATCTTAGCTTGGACGACTACGCCCTGGACACTTCCTTCTAACTCTGCCCTTGCTATTGGGGAGAACTTGGACTATGTAAAAGTGAAGACTTTTAATCCGTACACGTTTGATGCATGTACTGTTATTATAGGAAAGTCTAGATTGAATGCCTACCTCAATCCAAAAGCCGCAGAACTGAAACTGGAAGCCTATAACCCAGGTGATAAACTGATTCCATTTGAGGTGGTCGGCACATTGAAAGGAAGAGATATGCTCGGCTGGGAGTATGAGCAGCTTTTCCCAATTTCTGAATTGGCGCTACCTAAGCCGGCTTTTACGATTATTTCAGGTGACTATGTGACCACCGAAGATGGTACTGGGATCGTGCATTTGGCAAAAGCATTTGGTGCGGATGACTTTCGAACCTTGGTGCAGAATAATGTGCCAGGTGTCTTTGTGAAAGATGAAAAAGGCGGAGACTTGCCTGTGGTAGATAAGCAAGGAAAATTCCTTCCCGTGGTTGGAGAATACCTGGTTGCTAAAATCGCTGAGCATTCGATCACTGCACATAAGCAGTATGGAGCATCTGACTTCTATGTAAAAAACTACCTGGAAGAGGATGAGAGCTTGCCCGAGTACAAAAACACGGATGTGATCATCTCGATCATCCTGAAAAATGAAAATAAGGCCTTTAAGGTCGAAAAATACGAGCATACTTATCCGCATTGCTGGAGAACTGACAAGCCGGTATTGTACTATCCAATGGATAGCTGGTTTATTAAAACTACAGCCTACAAGGATCGATTGGTGGAGTTGAATAAGACGATCAACTGGAAGCCGGAGTCAACGGGAACTGGTCGTTTTGGCAACTGGCTGGAAAATCTAGTGGATTGGAACTTGAGTAGATCCCGATTCTGGGGAACTCCACTTCCGATCTGGAGAACAGAAGATGGGAATGAGGAAAAGTGTATTGGTTCGATAGCGGATCTGGAAGCAGAGATCGAGAAGTCAATCGCAATGGGCTTTATGGAAAAGTCTCCCTATGAAGGAAAGGAACTAGATCTTCATCGACCTTATGTAGATGAGGTGATATTGGTTTCTGACAAGGGCGAAAAGATGTTGCGTGAGGCGGATTTGATCGACGTGTGGTTTGACTCGGGAGCGATGCCTTATGCCCAGTGGCACTATCCATTTGAAAACGAAGAGATCTTCAAGGCTAACTATCCTGCAGATTACATCGCGGAAGGCGTAGATCAGACCAGAGGTTGGTTCTTTACTTTGCATGCGATTTCTGTGATGTTGTTTGACAGCGTGGCTTTTAAAAACGTGATTGCAAATGGACTTGTACTGGATAAAAATGGCAACAAAATGTCCAAGCGATTGGGCAATGCCGTGGATCCATTCAAGACCATCAAGGAATATGGTCCGGATGCAGTACGCTGGTACTTGCTGAGCAATGCCAACCCTTGGGATAATTTGAAATTCAATCTGGACGGAGTGACTGAAGTGCAGCGACGATTCTTTGGAACGCTGCAAAACACCTATAACTTCTTCGCACTTTATGCCAATCTAGATGCTTTTGTCTATGATTCGGCCAAGGCTGTGCCAGTGAAAGAGCGGACTGAGCTCGATCAGTGGATCATCTCTAAGTTACAGACCTTGATCTCCGAAGTGGAAGGAGCGATGGACAATTATGACGCGACCAAGGCAACTCGAGCAATCATGGACTTCACCGTGGATCAGCTGTCCAATTGGTACGTGCGACTCGCTAGAAAACGATTCTGGAGAGGGGAGATGAATGCGGATAAGCAGGCTGCATACGAGACGCTTTATGAATGTTTGTTGAGCTTATCGCAGTTAATGTCTTCTTTTGCGCCATTCTATTCGGATTGGTTGTTCCAAAACTTGACCGAAACTGGTGATTCGACGATTGAGTCCATTCACTTGACTGATTGGGCAACTGCAGACACTGCTTTGATCAACAAAGAGCTGGAAGAAAGCATGGACTTGGCCCAAACGATCTCTTCGCTCGTTCATTCACTTCGTAAGAAGGAGAAAATGAAAGTGCGTCAACCACTTCAGCGGATTCTGATTCCTGTTTTGAGTGCCAAAACTCAAGCGCAGATTCAGCACGTGGAAGAGCTCATCAAATCCGAAGTGAATATCAAAACCATCGAATATATCAATGATGCTTCCGGGATTTTGGTGAAAAGTGTGAAACCAAACCTGCCACTCTTGGGTAAAAAACTAGGTCCAAAGATGCGATTTGTGGTAGCTGCGATCAACTCTTGGGGACAAGCCCAAATTGCAACGATCGAGCGAAACGGAAAAATCAATGTTGAGCTGGAAGGTGAGGACTTTGAGCTGCTTTTGGAAGAAGTCTTGATTTCTTCTCAGGATATCCCCGGCTGGTCAGTTGCTTCTGATGCGGGTGTGACCGTAGCATTGGATGTTACGTTGACTGAAGAATTGAAGCAAGAAGGAATTGCCCGGGACTTGGTCAATCGAATCCAAAATCTTCGAAAAGACATGGGTTTAGAAGTTCAGGACAAGATCAAAATTCAAATTGCTGACGATAATGAATTGGTCAATGCTGCAGTCGCAGGATTTGGAACGTACATTGAAGCAGAGACCCAAGCGGTAAGTTTGAGCTTTGAATCTAATTTGGAAAATGCATCTTTGCTGGACATGGACGATTTTAACGTTTCTATAAAAGTAGAAAAGGCCTAAGGTCTAGACTTCAACTATGAATAATTACCTTAAATATTTCGGAATTGCCCTTTTTGTAATTCTTTTAGATCAATCGGTCAAAATGCTGGTTCATTTTGAGATGGACTTCGGCACGCCGGGCCAGATTCCGATATTTGGAGACTGGTTTAAGTTGCATTACACGACCAATCCCGGAATGGCTTTCGGGATGGAAATCGGATCAGACTATGGCAAACTGCTTCTGACCTCATTTCGCTTAGTTGCAATGGTGGGAATTGGCTACTACCTCTATTACATCATTGAGAAGAAGCAGCACTCCACGTATATATTTTGTATTGCGATGATCCTGGGTGGAGCTATTGGGAATCTAATTGACTCCATTTTCTATGGAGTTTGGTTGAATAACGCACCTTATGATGCAGCTTCGCCCTGGTTTCATGGTCAAGTCGTAGATATGTTTTATTTCGACATTTGGGAGGGTTATTTGCCAGAGTGGTTGCCAATTTGGGGAGGTAGCTATACTGCTCTTTGGCCCATATTTAATGTGGCAGATGCGTCAATATTTATAGGAGTAGCCATTATCCTAGTTTTTCAGAATAGGTTTTTCCCTGAGAAAAAAGAACCTGAAGAAAATGCTGAAACAAAGCCAATTTCCGCTGAGCAAAAATAAATTTCTTTAGCCTAATCAATCCTCCTGAATTAGTATGAACTAATTCAGGAGGATTTTTTATTTCAATTCTTCAAAGAGGTAACCCTTGATTCCTCTTGAAGAAAAGTGATGGGAGGGGATTAGCGGAATAGTCATCTTAGTATCTTTTCTAAGGGCAGAAATGAGCATAATTGCTAAAATCAGAATAAAAAATTGCTGAATTAGCAATTTTCGCGACTATTTTGCTTAATTTTCCCATTGCTTATTACAAAAACAGCGGGTCCTCAGCAGCTTTTGCTCGCTTTCTATAAAACCCCCTGCTGACCCAACACAAAGAAAACCCATGATCGTAGATTCGGAAAAGCCCTTTCAAATAGTATATGCCATTTATAGCCATGAGTATCTTGGTATTTTGGTCGAATCCTTTGTGGTTCAATTAGATGAGAAGGGTAGGCTTTCCTTGGCTTACCAAAATATTAGTGCTGCAAATGCCTCAGAATTTGATTCTGTACTCAATAAAGCGGATTATGACTTGATCAAATTGATCGATTCCATGAATCCGGAGCTTCTGATAAAGCCGATGATCAAGCGCGGAAACATTAGGCCCAAAGACTACTTACACAAGATCTTTGATCCTAAAACGGAGGATAAAAAAATTCAGGATGCGCTGGAGAATGTAATAGGAAAGAAGCTAGCTCAAATTATGCCGCTACTTATTGGTAAGCAGCTTTTTGAAATGCGAAGCGATGGCAATCCTATTGGGAATGAGATCATCGTCAATGCGGAGAGAGCTACTGTGCATTTTCATTTTCATAAAAATGAGGAGGATACGCATTATTGGCCTTCGATCAAGTTTAAAGGAGAAAAACTAGACTGGCAATATAAAAATGGCTACTTGGTTTGTAATGAACCAGCTTGGCTAGTAGTGAATGGTCAGCTTTTTCAATTTGAGAAAGGGATTGACGGCAAGAAGCTCAAGCCTTTTTTAAATAAGAAATTCATCGTCATCGATAAGCGGATAGAGCCAAGCTATTATCGAGGATTTATGAGCAATTTGATTTCTCAGTTTGATGTCACATCCAAGGGTTTTGATATCAATATCGAGCGAGGCACTCCAGAGGTCTACTTGCACATCAGCGAACTCCCTGGGAATACCGGCAAGGATTTATTTGGAGCGGATGGGGAGCGAATTGAAGAAGATAAAATGGTATTTGAACTCCGATTCAAATACGGAGAGTATGATTTCCCGGTGCAGACTCCCAATGGAGAGCTCTTGGGAAACACCATACGACTCGAGGAAAAGGATGGGGTTTATACCTTCTTCAAAACTATTCGAAGCACCCAAAAAGAAAAATCCTTCATAAAATTGATTCGTGATAAAGGACTGGATTTTAAAATAGGTAAAGTAGCCATTCCTAAAACTGAAGCATTCGAATGGATCGGGGTACAAGAGGATTTCTTGGAGCTCGAGCAGATCAAAATCAAGCAAAAGACCAATCCCAAGGGGAAAGTATACCATATTGGTCGCGCTCAAATTTCAATTGAAGTCAAAGAAAACATAGACTGGTTTGATGTCAAAGCTTTGATCAAATTTGGACTTTACTTAGTGCCTTTTGCCAAG
Organism: Algoriphagus sp.; assembly: GCA_017858365.1. Lineage (GTDB taxonomy): Bacteria > Bacteroidota > Bacteroidia > Cytophagales > Cyclobacteriaceae > Algoriphagus. The sequence continues at coordinate 5,717 of JAFMBQ010000208.1, forward strand.
CTTAGAAAGTTACTCCTTCAAGGCAAAACAGAATTTGAATTGCCAAATGGGGAAATCGCCGTGATTCCTTCCTCTTGGTTTGTAAACTATTCAGAGCTTTTCAACTTCATGGAAGATCGTGGAATTGAGGATACGATGGTTCTCCGTAAGCATCATTTGGCTTTGGCTCAAGAGATGGAGGAGGGTAACCTGGTTTCGGTGACTTTAAGTAGGAAACTGGAAAAACTCCGGGATTTTGAAGCGATTGAGGAATATGTATTACCTGCTTCATTTGAAGGAACGCTTCGTCCATATCAGCAGGCTGGATACAATTGGCTTCGATTTTTGAACGAATTCAAATTTGGTGGCTGCTTAGCGGATGACATGGGTCTGGGAAAAACGGTCCAAACCTTGGCTCTGCTTGCTTCTGAAAAAGAGAAGAATCCGACATTCACCTCGCTATTGGTCATGCCGACTTCCCTGATTTATAACTGGGAATTAGAAGCAAAGAAATTCACGCCAGAATTGAAGATTTTGGTCTATACGGGTACGCAACGAATCAAAGATCCCTGGAGATTTGGGGAATATGACTTAGTGTTGACCTCCTATGGCATCACTCGGTTGGACATCGATGTCTTGAAGGAGTTTTATTTCAATTACATCATCCTCGATGAATCTCAAGCGATCAAGAATCCTTCGAGTAATATATCTGCTGCGGTCATGCAGTTGAAAAGTAAGCAAAAACTCATTTTGACAGGTACTCCTGTAGAGAATGGTGCCATGGACCTTTGGTCTCAAATGAATTTTATCAATCCAGGATTACTGGGAAATCAGACTTCCTTCAAAAAGCAATTTCTCCTCCCGATTGAAAAACAAGAGGATAAAGATAAGGCGATCAAGCTGAATGCGATGATCAAGCCTTTTATTCTAAGAAGGCTGAAATCACAAGTGGCCACGGACCTTCCCGAAAAGATAATCACTGTCAAGTATTCGGACATGACTACGGCTCAAGAGGAAGTCTATGAAGAAGTGAAAAACTACTACCGAGAGAAAATCATCTCCGATATACAATCCACCGGTAGAAACAATCAGCAGTTTACCTTGCTCCGTGGCTTGACCCAATTGCGGCAGATTGCCAACCATCCAAAATTAGTCCGTGATGACTATGAAGGAGATTCGGGCAAATTGGAGGACGTAACTTACATGCTCCAATCTACCATCTCAGAAGGGCATAAAGTTTTAGTATTTAGTCAATTTGTTCGTCACTTGGCCATAGTAAAACAATACCTGGAAAAGGAAGGTATTCCCTACGCATACTTAGATGGATCTACCAAAGATCGTCAGGCACAGGTGGAAAAATTCCAAGAACAAGAGGACATCAAGGTGTTCCTGATTTCGCTCAAAGCTGGAGGCGTGGGATTGAACCTCACCAAGGCAGAATATGTATTCTTGCTAGACCCATGGTGGAATCCTGCAGTCGAAGCTCAGGCGATCGACCGGGCACACCGAATCGGACAACAGAATAAGGTGATCATCTACAAATTCATCAGCCGAGGATCGGTGGAAGAGAAAATCATGGCCTTGCAAAGCAGAAAACTTGCGCTAGCCGGTGAGCTTATCAATACAGAGGAAAGCTTTATGAAGAGTCTGGGACAAGATGATATTACTGCCTTGCTGGATTAGACCAATCAGTATAAAATTTGAGGGAAAGATGAAAGTCTTTCCCTTTTTTTGTGAAAAAGATCGTTATTTTTAGTTCAATAGGTTGATGGATCATGTTTTTTCATCGCCATCATTTGATTAGCATGT
>JAFMBQ010000209.1 GCA_017858365.1 Algoriphagus sp.
GAGAGTGCCTTTGAACTGCTGGATAAGAAAATGGTAGAAGTTGAGGCTGAGCAGGAAAAAGCTGGGTTACCTACACCGAATATTCCCAAACCAAGGGCAAAAGAAGAGGATTCGCTGTTCGAAGAGCTCAGTAAAAACACTATGGTAAGGCAACTTGGGCGTACTATTTTTAGGGAATTGACTCGAGGAATACTTGGTTCATTCAGCAGGAAGCGTTAATCAAGCCTATGAGATCTAGCAAATATTTATGAAAATAGCGGTGATTGGTGGGGGAGCTTCTGGTTTTTTTGCTGCAATACATGCCAGTGGTAAGGGGAGGGAAGTTATTCTTTTTGAAAAATCTCCAAAGCTCTTATCCAAAGTAAAAGTATCCGGTGGTGGAAGATGCAATGTCACGCATCGGCCGATGGAGATGTCCAAGCTGGTAAAAAATTATCCAAGGGGTGAGAAATTTCTCAAGAAAGTATTCCCGAAATTCAATTCTGAAGATACCATTCAGTGGTTTGAATCTAGGGGAGTACCATTGAAGGTAGAGGCAGACGGAAGGATGTTTCCAGTTTCGGATGACTCACAGTCGATCATTGATTGCCTTTTGAAGGAGAGTAATCAACTTGGGATTGAGATCAAAAAATCCTGTGGAGTGAAAGAGATTCTTCCTCAGTCGAAGGGGTTTAAACTTGTCACAGATCAAGGATCTTTCGACTTTGACCGGGTGATTATCGCAAGCGGTGGATTTCCAAAAATGGAGAGTTATGGATTTCTTAAATCACTTAGTCATAGTATAGTAGCACCTATTCCCTCTTTATTTACTTTCAATACTCCTCATGAGTCCATTCGATCCTTGATGGGACTTTCAGTTCCTAATGGATTGGTGAAAATCAGCGGAACTAAAATGAATTATCAAGGTCCAATCCTAATCACCCATTGGGGATTAAGTGGTCCGGCTGTATTGAAGCTTTCTGCCTACGGGGCAAAATGGCTTCATGAACAAAATTATCAGGCAAGTGCTATTATCAATTGGAATAGTGGGTTTGGAGAGGCTGATTATGAGCTTCATTTAAAAGATTACCAATTAGGTCATCCTCATCGGAAAATCACTTCTCATCCACTTTTTGATATTCCTTCCAGACTTTGGGGTTATTTTTGTGAATTAGCAGGGATAGAAATGAATCAAACTTACCTTTCGCTCTCGAAAAAACAGCTCAATAAGCTTATTCAGAATCTTTTTTGCTTTATTTTGAAAGTTGAAGGTAAAACTACCTTCAAAGAAGAATTTGTAACCGCGGGTGGTGTCTCTCTTCAAGAGATCCATCCGGAATCAATGGAAAGTAATTTACACCCTAATTTATACTTCGCCGGCGAAATATTGGATATGGATGGGATCACAGGAGGCTTTAATTTTCAAGCAGCTTGGTCCACAGGATACCTTGCAGGAAAAGCTACGCACTTGTGAAAACTATGAATAATTCTCATCCAGCTTTGAAATCATTAATTGCCGATATGGCTGAAGATGATTTGGAATTTCAGCAGCAGCTGACAAATGCCATTTACAATGGCCTGAAGGAATTGAAAGAGCAATATTTGATTGGTGCTAAAACAAAAAATGAAGAAGTAATCAAGCAAATCCGACACAAATCCAAGCCGACCTTGCAAATGTTTGAGTTTAAAGGAATCATCGAGGAATTGCAAAGAGGTAAAGATATTCTAGAGTCAGTAGGCTATGATTCTTCTTTTGAAGAACATATGAACATTTTACTTGGTAAAATAGAGGCCGCACTTCAGGATGTCCATGAACTAGTATAAAAAAAAGGAGCGCAAGGCAACTCCATTTTTCGATCTAAAAACCCTATGAATAAATTTTACTTTGCAAAAGTAGATTATTCCTTAGGCCAGACCTTTAACTTAAAATTAACGTCTTGTAAAGTTTCTGCTTTTCATGCCCATTCAGACTCCCAACTATTCAGGCCCTCCATTCTATCTTTTTAATGGTCATTTAGAAACCATTATTCCTAGTCTTTTTCGAAAAGTAGAAGGAGTTGCCTACCGTCGGGAAAAAATAAAGACACCCGATGACGATTTCCTCAATTTAGATTGGTCGGAAATTGGAAGTGATCGCCTTTTGGTTCTCTCTCATGGTTTGGAAGGAGATTCAATGCGACATTACATCATGGGATTGGTCAAGCTTTTCAATTCCAAAGGTATGGATACGTTAGTTTGGAACAACCGATCCTGTGGAGGTGAGATGAATCTGAAGCCGATTCTTTATCATCATGGTGCGAGCTATGATTTGGACACGACTATCAATCACGTTCTCCGAATGAATCGCTATCGAGAAATCTTCTTATCTGGAATAAGTATGGGAGGCGCGCAGACTTTAAAGTATTTAGGGGAAAAGGGGCTTGATCTCAACCCAATCATCAAACGCGCAGCAGTTTACTCCACGCCATGCAACCTTCCTTCCAGTGCAGCCACTCTTAAAGAAAAGAGTAATCTCTTTTACAAAAAGCGGTTTTTGGGAAAGTTGAAAAAGAAGATGATTGAAAAGGAAAACCAATTTCCAGGACTTGTGGATCTTGAACTCCTATTGAAAGTGGATGATTTTGACACATTCGATACTTTTTTCACTGCCAAAATACATGGGTTTAAAGATGCCAACGATTTCTATCAGAGTGTAAGTGCAGATAATTGGATGCCTCAAATAGCCATTCCCTGCTTAATTCTCAATGCATTGAATGACCCTTTGCTTGGCCCCGCTTGTTATCCCGTTGAATTGGCAAAGCTCAAATCGGAAATTCATCTGGAAATGCCAAAATATGGTGGCCATACAGGTTTTGTGAGCAAAGGAGAAGAATTTACCTATGCGGAGTACCGAGTTTTAGATTTTTTAGCAGCCTGCTAGACCAATTGCGAATTAGTATATTGGTGATAAATCTACTCTAAAACCTTTCTTATGAGACAGCTTTTCTTTGGTTCGCTTTTCCTTTTGGGGATGCTTACTATTTTTCTGATGTGGTATTTTCAGTTTATGAATTTCGATTTGGGGAAGTTTATTCTCTGGGTTTTGGCAGGGTTATTTGTTCTTGGTATTTATGATGTGGTGCAAAAGAAGCATACTATTCTCAGAAATTTCCCCCTGGTGGGTCATTTCAGATACATATTGGAATCTATCAGCCCAGAGATTCAGCAGTATTTTATTGAGAGTAATACTGACGGCAGACCGTTCAGTCGGAATCTAAGATCCCTTGCTTATCGCAGAGCAAAAAACGCAAATGATACTCATCCATTTGGTACACAGCGTGATCTAAATGAGGTTGATTATATGGCATTGAGGCATTCGATTTATGCCGTATCTCCAGATGATATTGATCCACGGATCAGCATTGGTGGTGAAGCTTGCCTGCATCCTTACAGCTCTTCGATTTTTAATATTTCCGCAATGAGCTTTGGGTCCTTAAGTGCCAATGCAATCAGAGCTTTGAATAATGGTGCCAAAAAAGGAAACTTCTACCACAATACGGGTGAAGGGGGAATCTCAACTTACCACCGTCAAGGTGGTGATTTGGTATGGCAGATTGGAACTGGATATTTTGGATGTCGCGATGAGCATGGAAATTTTGACGAACGTAAATTTGCTGAGAAAGCAGCTTGGCCTGAGGTCAAAATGATTGAAATTAAGCTTTCCCAAGGAGCAAAGCCAGGTCACGGTGGGGTACTTCCAGGAATAAAAAACACGCCTGAAATTGCGGTAATTCGTGGGGTCAAAGCAGGAACGACCATTTTATCACCTCCATCTCATAGTGCTTTCACGAATGAAAATCAGCTTGTTGAATTTATCGCCAAACTTCGAAAATTGTCTAAAGGAAAACCTATTGGTTTTAAACTATGCATAGGTAGAACTGAAGAGTTTATCGCCTTGTGTAAGTCAATGATTGCTCATCAGATTTTCCCCGACTTCATCACGATAGATGGTGCAGAGGGCGGGACAGGAGCTGCCCCCTTAGAATTTTCCGATAGTGTGGGACTTCCTTTGGAGCCCTCATTGATTTTTGTGAGAGGTACTTTAGTGAAATTTGGAATTCGAGAAAAAGTCAAAATTATTGCTTCAGGAAAAGCACTAAGTGCATTTTCCATATTGAAATACATCGCATTGGGAGCTGACACCTGCAATTCAGCCAGAGGCTTTATGTTTAGTTTGGGATGTATCCAAGCATTGCGCTGCAATACGAATGATTGTCCAACTGGGGTAGCTACCCAAAAAGCAGCATTACAAAAGGGCTTGGTCGTCACTGATAAATCAGAGCGAGTTTATAATTTCCATAAAAACACAGTTCATGCGGTGAAGGAATTACTTGGAGCTTCTGGCCATCGTCATACCTCCGAACTTACGATTCAAGATCTCGTCCGAGGGGATGAAATGGTCACATTAGCAAATCGATATTTCCCTGATTCTGTAAATACACAAGTTTAGCTAAATCGTTTTATGGCTAAATCAGCAACAGTACCTCCGATCGAAAGTGAGCTTGTAGCGGCTGGAGATGGAGCATTCAATACATTTATGGCATATGCTGACTCTCGAATAGCGAAATCATCTAAAAGTCCTCCAGTCCGATCACAAGCCTGAGCTCTAACTCCTGCTCCACCTTCGACTAGGTCTGATTCTTGTATTTCGGGAATCAGCTCCTGAAGTGCTTTCGTGAATGCCGCCTTGGAAAACGAGCGATAAAGCTCTCCAAATCCGGTTTGCCAGTATTTGGCAGCTACTTTTTGAAATCCTGGCCAGGCTAAAGTTTCGCCCAACTCTTTCAAGTTTATTTGAGATTTTTTATAGCCTTCTCTTCTAAAAGCTAGAACAGCATTTGGACCAGCCTCTACGCCACCTTTCATCATCCGGGTAAAGTGAACGCCAAGAAATGGGAAGTTAGGATCAGGAACTGGATAGATTAGATTTTTCACTAAAAACTCTCGGTCCGATTTCAATTTGTAATACTCACCTCTAAAAGGAATAATCTTCACATCAATTTTTTCAGTTTCGCTCATTTGGGCCACCTTGTCTGAATACAATCCAGCGCAGTTAATTACCAATTTTGCTTCAAAAGTTTTGATTGAAGTTTCGATATAGCTAATACCATCTTTAGTACTAATAGTTAGTGCTTTATGTTTAAGAAAAATTTCTCCGCCCTGTTGAATTATTTTTCTCCCATAAGCCAAAGCCACTTGGTAATAATCTACAATACCCGTCTGAGGGACGTGTATTGCTGCTACTCCAGCGCAATGAGGTTCGTATTCTTTCAATTCGGCCAAGGATATCTCACGCGTTCCGGTGAGGCCATTTTGAAGACCACGCTCAAAGAGCCCTTTTAAAATAGGTTTTTGCTCCTCCCGAGTTGCTACCACTACTTTACCGGTTATTTCAAAAGGAATTTTCTCCTCTTTGCAAAAATCAATCAGTTCATGATAGCCATTGATACAGTTGGTGGCTTTAAGTGATCCTGGCTTGTAATATAGACCGGAATGAATGACCCCGCTATTGTTACCAGTTTGATGTTTAGCTAATTGATCCTCTTTTTCTAGAATAGCGATTTTCAATTTTGGCATTTTTGACTGGATTTTTAGACCCGTAGCCAAACCAACTATTCCCCCTCCAATTATTACGATATCGTAGCTCATATTTCGATTTTAAAAACCTAAATATAGGTGTCGGCTTTCTAATTTCCCGATCTTAAAACTGATCCCAATTAAGAAAAAGGACAAATTTTAAAGTAAATCAATCATTTTTCGTCCGTAATGAATTTATTTTGCAGTGTTGTGGTTCAAAACCAACTATTAGTCAATGAGCAGAATTTTTTTTACGATTATCCTATTCCTTTCCTGTCTCCAGGCTTTTGGCCAATATACAATCAAAGGCAAAGTAACCGATTCACAAACAGGTGATCCTATCCCATTTGCTTCGGTGCTCCTCAAAGGAACAAGTGTTGGGATTTCCACAGATTTCGAAGGGAATTATTTGATCGATGCGAAAGTGCTTTCTGATAGCCTTGTGGTCAGTTATCTAGGCTACATCACGGGCAGGAAACTTTTAGCTCAAGAGGCAAACCAAATTCTCAACTTTCAGCTAGTTCCTTCTGATTTTCAATTGGAAGCATTCGTATTCGAAGCTGGAGAAAACCCCGCATTCGAAGTGATCAGAAGGGCAGTAGCTCGTAAAAATGACTTTGATAAGCGGAATTTAACTGCTTACGAAACAAAGAATTATACTAAGATTGAAATTGATATCGACCATGTCTCTGAGCAATTTACTGAGCGGAAAACGGTGCAGAAGGTCACGGCAGTTTTAGATTCGATCAAACAGCTAACCAATGATGAAGGGGAAAAGATTTTGCCTGTATTCTTCTCTGAGACCATTTCAAAATTTTACTATCGCTCGGATCCTGAATTAAAAAAAGAAATTGTAGAAAAATCTAAAGTTGCTGGGTTTGGGATCACTGATGGCACAACAGCAGCCCAGATTACTGGTTCGGCTTTTCAGGAATATAATTTCTATAAAAACTGGTTGAATATCCTTGAAAAAGAATTTGTGTCTCCGATCGCTGATGGCTGGAAAGGATTTTACGATTATGATTTATTGGATTCAACTTTTGTAAATGGAGATTCTGTCTATGTATTGAAAGTTTATCCTCTTCGGGAACAAGATTTGGCTTTTTCCGGCCTGATCTGGATCAACAAGGAGACTTATGCGCTCAAGCAGGTTGATTTGACCATTCCAAAAGAAGCTAATTTGAATTTTATTGAACGAATCAAAATTCAGCAGGAATTGGTTACAACGACAGCTGGACCATTAATTGCCAACAAAACAAGAGTCCAAATCAAAATCGGTCAGATCACTCCAAAAACGGCTGGGCTTTTGGCTAAATTTTATACTTCTGCGGACAGTATTAAAGTTGTTGATTCTCAACCCACCAAATTTTTTAATCAATCTGTAGTGGTGAAGCAGGATTTTAATGTGAGTGACGAAGATTTCTGGAAGATTAATCGACAGGACACACTTAGCAGAGAGGAGCTTGCTGTGCTCCAAATGGTTGATACTTTAAATCAAATTCCAATTGTCCGATTTTATTCCGAAGGGTTGAAATTTTTCGGTTCAGGCTATTTACCTGTTAAAAAACTAGATATAGGGCCTTGGCCGGGGTTTTTCAATTACAATAATGTGGAAGGAATCAGAATAGGAATGGGTTTCCGAACTAATCTGAAATTCAGCAATAAATGGCTTTTGGAAGGTTATTTGGCCTATGGATTCAAAGACGAAGAAATCAAATACACTGCTTCCTTAACTCGAATTCTTGACCGAAACCGATGGACGACCATTTCACTAAAGTCACAAAAAGAGATTGATCAGGTAGGATTGGAGATCGAAAACTTGGAGGGGAATAGTATTTTCTTGGCAGCAAGTCGATTTGGGACACTAAGAAGACCCTATTTCACTACCAATCATAGATTG
>JAFMBQ010000006.1 GCA_017858365.1 Algoriphagus sp.
TACCCCAAGCTCAGGAACCAAAAAAGTAAATACTCCACGCAAAATCCAGGATGTCAACTACGAAGAACAAGCGCGCTGGATCACCGGAGACTCAGAACTGGATCGGGTACTTGGCGGTGGTATTGTGCCAGGATCACTCGTCTTGATCGGAGGCGAACCCGGGATCGGAAAGTCGACCTTGATGCTTCAGATTGCTTTGATCTTGACAGGAAAAACGATTCTCTACGTCTCTGGAGAGGAAAGTGAAGCCCAAATCAAAATGAGAGCCGACCGGATGGAAGCAAAAAATCCCGATTGCTATGTGCTTTCAGAGACTACTACGCAGCATATTTTCCAACAGATCGAAGTGCTGAAGCCTGACTTTTTGATTATCGATTCGATCCAGACCCTCACCAGTCAATATGTAGAATCTTCCGCCGGATCAGTTTCGCAGGTTCGGGAGTGCACTGCCGAGCTCATGAAATTTGCCAAGGAAACTGGTACGCCTGTTTTCCTGATTGGACACATCACTAAGGACGGTTCGATAGCCGGTCCAAAAGTGCTGGAGCATATGGTGGATACCGTCTTGCAGTTTGAGGGCGATCGACATTTGACTTATCGGATCTTACGAACCTCCAAGAATCGCTTTGGCTCCACCCATGAACTGGGTATCTATGAGATGCGAGCCGAAGGACTACGCACCGTTGCCAATCCTTCCGAGATCCTACTTACCCAGCGGGAAGAAGCGCTTAACGGCGTGGCGATCGGCGCAATGATGGAAGGAAATAGACCATTGCTGATCGAGATTCAGTCACTGGTCAGTCCAGCAACTTATGGCACGCCACAGCGAAGTAGTACCGGTCACGATGCCAAACGACTGAATATGCTCTTGGCCGTCTTGGAAAAGCGAGGAGGAATGCGTCTTGGGCAGCAAGATGTCTTTCTGAATGTAGCCGGGGGAATTCGAGTAGATGATCCGGCTTTAGACTTAGCGGTCTGCGCTTCTTTGATCTCCAGCTATGAGGATACCCCTGTTTCGGAGGAACTATGCTTTGCGGGCGAGATCGGACTAGGCGGAGAAATCCGTGCTGTATCCAGAATCGAGAACCGGATCGCTGAAGCTGAAAAGCTGGGTTTCAAGAAAATCATTGTATCCAAGTATGCGATCAAAGGCTTAGATCTGAAAAAGTATAAAATCCAGGTGATTGCAGTCAGTAAACTGGAAGAGATGTATCAGAAGATTTTTTAAGAGAGCTAATGAGCAATTTCAAATCAAAATTAATTTCGGAAATTAGTTCTTTATGAAAAATATACGCAACCAGTTACCTATACCCAGATTTCCCTTTAATAAAGCTGACCTATGCGAATTATAGACCTTCGGGACTACACTTAAAACCCAAGTCACATACTCCACCCAAAGCCAACTTAGGCCAAAGGGTATATAAAAAGCCTGCTTTCTGCTAGACAATTTGAAGCAATCGGATTGTTTATAAAATTCATAACCGAGTTTTAGAACATATCAAGACAAAAGTAAAACTTTGACAAACGGGGAGAAGGTTACAAATCTTGTTTGAAACTGTATAACTATCCATAATTAATCCATAAGAAAATGAAGCAAAGTTTAATTTTTATCTTTTTTATTCTACTGGTTTTTGGATGCAAAGAGAAAACATCAGAAGTAATTTCAATTGATTCGATTTTTGAGGATTATTATAAATTCAAGGATCGCATAAATCCTATTGAAGCAACAAAAGGCGGTAATTATGAATATAATGATGTGATAGCGAATTATATATCTGATGACTATCAAGAAGACTTGAGAGAAAATTACACTCACTTTTTGAACTTGTTAAGTGAATTGGATCCTAAAGAACTATCAGAAGCAGACCTTTTGAGTATGAAAGTTATGAAATGGGATTGTGAGGTGAAGTTAGAAGGCTTAAACAATGCCATTGTAACCATGGCATCACCAATTTATAACTTACCTAGTTTTGAATTGATGCCATTATTTCAAATACAGTCATTGCATTTATACGTTGCGCAATTAGCAGCAGGAGGAAGTGTTCAGCCTTTCGATACCGTTGAAGATTATGACAATTGGTTGAAAAGAGTAGATGACTACCTTATTTTTCTGGATACCTCTATTTCAATGATGAAAGAAGGTATGTCTAAAGAGGTTGTGTTGCCCACGGTACTTACTCAAAAAATAATTCCTCAATTGGATGAATTTATAACAAATCCAGTTGATGAACATTTATTTTATAAGCCCATCCTATCAATGCCTGAGAGCATTAATGAGGAAGAGAAAAATCGAATCTCTGCTGAATACAGCACGATGATTACCGATAAGTTGAAACCAAAATATACAGCACTTAAGCAATTTTTGGTTAATGACTATTTACCCACTTGTAGAGAAACTTCAGGACTAGGAGCTTTGCCAAATGGAGCAGAAACTTACAATTATCTTATAAAGCTGCATACCACTACAGATATGACAGCTGATGAGATTCACGAACTGGGAAAAAGTGAGGTCGCTCGTATTTTAATTGAAATGGAGGACGCTAAAAATAAAATAGGTTTTAAAGGTGATATCAAAGCATTTTTTGAGTTTGTCCGTAGCAGTCCAGCCCAAATGCCTTTTACTGATCCACAACAAGTAATTGACAATTTTAATAGCATTAAGGAAAGAATTAATAAGAAACTGGATCAGGTTTTTGAATTGAAACCTAAAGCAGATTTTGTGGTGAGGCGAACAGAAGCATTTCGTGAAGCCTCGGCAAGTGCTGAATATGTTCCTGGGACTAAAGACGCTTCACGATCCGGGATTTTTTATGTGCCAATTACTGAGGTAAGAACATATAATACCTATTCAGATGAAGCCCTATTTCTACATGAAGCTATTCCTGGCCATCATTATCAATTATCCCTGCAACAAGAAAATACAGAATTGCCAGAGTTTTTGCACCCAGAAAGCATGGGAGTCTTTGTGGAAGGCTGGGCCCTATATGCAGAATCTTTGGGTAAAGAACTTGGCCTGTACGAAGACCCCATTCAGTATTTTGGAATGCTAAGTATGGAAATGCATCGTGCGATTCGTTTGGTTGTGGATACTGGAATACATAGTAAAGGATGGACACGTGAACAAGCGATTCAATATTCATTGGACCACGAAGCAGAATCTGAAGAATCGGTTATTGCTGAAATTGAACGTTATATGGCCACTCCAGGCCAAGCATTGTCATATAAAATTGGTCAATTGAAAATTAGAGAATTGAGAACCAAAGCCGAAACCAAACTAGGCAGCAGGTTTAGTATTACTGCGTTTAACAACCAAGTGCTAAATTCTGGAAGTTTGCCTTTAGTATTATTAGAAGAAAAAATTGATAAGTGGATTAATTCACAAATTTAGATGAACCCCAGATTAGTAATGTAATTGCTGGTTTACGCCAACTTTCACAGTCATGATGAATCTAGCTTGGTCGTACTCGCAAAATTTAAGAGTATCACAGGCAAAACTCGCAGCACAAGCGTTAGGACAAATCCCTTCCACCTTTTCTCCCACGGAGCCAATACGAAATACAACGTGAAAGTAAAATTTATACTCCTACTAGTCACACTCCTCCTGAGTTGGTCTTGCAGGCCTTCGACTGATGTAGCAATTGATTTAACTACTCAAAATTGGATTCATGGTTCTGAAAACTGCGAGGAAAATATGGACCCACCAATTCAGGTAGTTCAGTACACTAGTAATACTTGGATTTTGCGTCAAAACAAATGCACCAATTACGAGGCTCCTTTCCTGTTTTTATTTATCGGTGATGAAAAGGCCTTACTAATGGATACTGGCGCTACCGAAGAAGACGACATCTTCCCGCTTTATGAAACGGTAAAAGAAATACTTAATGAGTGGGAAGTAAAAAATGGAGAAGTTGAGTTAATAGTGGCGCATACCCATAAGCATGGGGATCACTATGCAGCAGATGGTCAGTTTGAAGGAAAGGCAAACACAACGATCGTGGGTTTGGAAGTTGAAGATGTAAAGCGGTTTTATAAGGTATCCAATTGGCCTAACGAAATTGTAAATTTGGATCTTGGAAACCGATCGATGAAAATCATCCCAATTCCTGGACATCAGGCTTCTTCCATTGCGGTCTATGACTCCTCAACGAAAATTCTATTAACCGGAGACACTTTCTATCCAGGTAGGTTATATGTGAAAGATTGGGACGCTTTCAAGAAGAGCATTCAACGACTTGCTGAATTCACAAAATATTATGAAATCTCCTATATTCTTGGAAATCATATTGAGATGACTCAAACTGCTGGAATAGACTACCCAACGGGAACGATTTACCAACCGAATGAACATCCGCTCCCTTTAAGTATTAATCAATTAAAAGCCCTTTCCAAATCGCTAAACGAACTAGGCGAGATCCCCACAAGAGCAATCCATGATAGTTTCATTATTTTTCCAGTTGACTGAATAGAAACTGGCTCGAGCATTATGCAAGAAGTAATTCATCCTTCGTCTGAACACCTCTTGCAATGGCCGATCGTTCTTACAAACTCCTGAGGGTGTTCCCTTCATCCTTAAATTAATCGTATCTTTGCAGATTACTATTTCCAACTAATCTATTGGAATAGCTTTCTGCCATTGGAAGTGGTAGTCTGGCTGACCCGATAAATACCTTTCATGTCCAAATTACCAGTAGCGTATAAGTTCCTTGATTTATCAGATTACGGAAGACCAAGTGCTAGATGGATTGCTAGCTCACTCAAAGACACCTGGGTAACTCCTATACATATTACCTCTTGGTTTGTTGTCTCTGGGTTTTTAGCCATTGCCTGCATTCTGTTGCAGTTTTATGCCGCAGCTGCATTTTTTCTGATTCTTAAATCCATTTTGGATGCTGCCGATGGTGAGCTCTCCAGATTAAAAAATACGCCTTCCTACATCGGTAGATACTACGACTCCATAGCAGATATCATCTTGAATTTTTTCTTCTTTCTTGCATTTTGGCATATTACCGATGGTAAAATAGGATACATGCTTCTCGCTTTTATTGGGGTCCAACTTCAAGGCACGCTGTATAATTACTATTATGTCATCCTAAGAAATACCGTAAATGGAGACCAGACCAGCAGGATCTTTGAAGATGTGGCTCCGATAGCCATGAAAGGTGAAAAGCAAAGTACAGTCAATAAGTTCTACAAAGTATATGACTTACTCTACATCTCATTTGACAAAACGATCTATTATCTTGATCGTAATGCCATGAATAGTGACCCATTCCCCAGATGGTTTATGACTATGCTATCAACTTTTGGACTGGGTTTTCAGCTACTGATCATGGCTATTATGTTGGCATTACATTTAGAGGCTTATGTCATCCCGTTTTTCATTGGGTATTCCTCATTAATTTTGGTTTTTGTGGCAATCCGGAAAATTATTTTGAGAATTTCTTAATCATCCCGATATTCCATTTGCAAGAGTGGAGGCACCATTTACCTAGGTTAAGCATGAAATTGGAGAAGAACCAATATATACTATACTTGGCAATTTTTCGAATAATGAACATGCCTAGCCAGTTTGAATTCAAATCCTGAACCTTTATTTTTTTTGAAATAGGTACTTAGGGATTCAAGCTTTTTAAAAAAAATTGGAAATAATAGCGATGCGTAATTTCCAAGCTACCTCGATATAATCGGTTATATTTAAAGGAATTCAACCTATGTAAACCCTTTTTCAAAACCCAAAAAATGATGTCGCTCAAAAAAACATTGCTAATCCTATTTCTGATTTTAACCATTGCTCCGGCTAAAAGCCAAACCAAAATCGGGGTATTTGATAATCATCTTGATATAGGCGAGCCTAAGAATAAAGGATTTGCATACTATCAAGCCGAAGATCAAACCTATGTAATCGGGGGAAGTGGTAAAAACATGTGGTTTAATGAAGATCAGTTTCAATATCTATGGACCACAATCCAAGGCGATTTTATCTTACGCGCTGAAATTGACTTTATGGGTGAAGGAGTGGATCCGCATCGTAAAGTGGGATGGATTGTAAAAAATGACTTAAACGGGGAGACTCCCCATGTCAATGCCTCCACCCATGGTGATGGGTTAACTTCTTTACAGTATCGAAAAACCATCGGTGGGGATACCGAAGAAATAGTTTCGAAAAACACTGTTCCAGACGTCATTCAGCTCGAAAGAAGAGGGAATGTTTTCATTATGTCTACGGCCAAGTTTGGAGAGCAATTCGTTGAGGTACAACTAGAAGATATGCCGATAGCTAATCAAGTCTTCATTGGGCTTTACGTCAGCTCACACAATCCTGATATTGTAGAAGTGGCCAAGTTTAGAAATGTGAGAATCATAAAACCTGCAGCTGTTGATTTTCAACCTTATCGAGACTATTTGGGAAGTCGGCTTGAAGTGATGGACGTTTCAACAGGACATAGAAAAATACTTTTTACCACAACGAATTCGATTCAGGCTCCAAATTGGACTCCAGACGGAAAGAAACTAATCTATAATTCCGAAGGTAGAATGTACCAATATCATCTGAATGAAGGAACCATAAGCCCACTAAACACCGGATTTGCCATTAAAAACAACAATGATCATGTGTTGTCATTTGACGGAACCTTGATGGGTCTGAGTAGTCATAATCCCGCTGATAACAATAATTCAACGCTGTATTACCTGCCTTCTGAGGGTGACTCAAACCCTGTTGTGGTGAATAAGCCTGGTTTGGGAGCATCCTATTTGCATGGCTGGTCTCCAGATAAGAAAGAAATGCTTTTCACAGGACAGCGAAATGGCCAATACGATATCTACTCGATCGATGTAAAAACGGGAGTAGAAAAGCAATTGACCAACCTAAAAACACTGGATGATGGTCCAGAATATAGCCCTGATGGAAAGCATATTTTCTTTAATTCGGTCCGAACTGGCAAAATGAAACTTTGGAAAATGGACCCAGATGGAAAAAATCAAACTCAACTGACCTTTGATGAATACAATGACTGGTTTCCACATATCAGCCCCGATGGAAAATGGATTGCTTTTATTTCCTTTCCAAAGGACATTGACCCAAGTGACCATCCATTTTACAAGCATTGCTTAGTGCGAATTATGCCTTTTGAAGGTGGTCCGCCTCGAATTATCGGTTACATCTATGGTGGGCAAGGGTCTATCAATGTACCAAGCTGGTCACCTGATAGTAAGTCTATTTCTTTTGTCACCAACTCTAAATTATAGCTATACGCGACCTAAAATCCATACGACCATTTACTTGATGAAAATGCATTTGAGATAGCCCAATTTAAAAGGCAATGAAAGCCTTTTAAAGGTCACAAATAGAACGGAAGATTTTGGAACCCAAGAAAAAGGGAAAATGGCAGGTTCACGATTTTGAAAAAGAATTCTTCTTCGGTTCTTTCAACTGTTCGATCATTTCTTGGCTGATGCGAAGAAGTCTCTTTGGACTTGTCTTTATGATTCTTCAAAGAAAAATAGATCCTCTATACATTTTGGGTGGGGCAGAAAAAACCCGTTGAAATAACATTTTTACGGTGGTTCAGATCAATTCTCCTAATTTTACGGCTGGTGATTTTCCCCTAAAAAAGACTTTAAAAATTGAAAAATAAGAGAATTGCAATCCTAGGAGCTGGTGGATTAGGTGTCTGTACGGCATTGGAGCTCGCTAATCGAGGCTATCTGGTTGATATTTACGAAGAGACTAATGCTCCGGTAAAAAAGGCGAGTTACGTCCAAGAAGGGAAAATTCACCTTGGGCTAATTTATGCTATGGATCGAGACCTCCACACGGCCAAGGAGATGATCAATGGGGCCTTACATTTCATTTCCTATCTTAAAAGATGGATTGAAATCAACCCTGAAGACATTATTTCCACACCCTTTTACTATGGCGTTCACACCGGTTCATTGATGAGCCCTGAAGAGGTTTCGGTACACTATAAGCGTTGTAGCGACTATTTTACTGAGGCTAGAAAGCATTTCAAAAAAGACTACCTAGATCTTTTTGATTCCTTAGAAGTCTCAAGATTACCAAGCTCCCAAATCGGAGACATTGCAAATCCTGAATACATGTCTGCAATTTTTCAGACCACCGAATATGCGGTTGAGCCAAGGATTATTTCAGAGAAACTTGCAGAAGCAGTTGCCTCCCATCCTAATGTCACGCTATTTCTCAACACCAAAATCACGGCAGTTTCTGATCAAGGAAATAGTCTGAAAGTTCATTTCCTTCGTGATTCCATTCTGGATTCAGAGAGCTATTCCGAAGTGATTAACGCCACTTGGAACGGATTACTGGCCATTGACAAGACTATGGGAATCGAACCCCCACAGAAATGGTCACATCGATACAAGTTTGGAAATAAAATCTTCCTCCAATTAAAACCAGATGATTTACCATCACTTACCATGGTACAGGGCCCTTTTGGGGATACAGTAAATTTCAAGGATCGAGGACTTTTTATGTCTTGGTATCCAATTGGAAGAACAGGCTGGTCGGAGGAGTATCGGGCTCCAGACTGGGATTCGCAGTATTCTGCTGAAGAGCGAATGGAAGTATTCGAAAAAAGCTTGGCCGAAATCGCACTTCGAATTCCCTCGTTAAACAAGCTCAAATTCGAACCCAAAGACATCAGTCCAGTGGGTGGTGTGATCTATGCCCACGGTGATAAAGATGTAGATTCAGCAGAAAGTAAATTACATACCCGGTTTGAAGTGGGCATGCGGTCTTTTGGTAATTACCACACTGTGAATACCGGAAAGTATACCATTATCCCTTTATTGGCAGTCAACATTGCGAATCAGATTTCCGGAAAACTGCTAAACTAAATCCATTTGAAAAGTCCACTGATATCCATAATAATAGCTACCTATAACTCCAGTTATGTGCTTCGCTATGCGATCCAAAGCGTTTTGGATTCAGATTATCAAAACTGGGAAATGATCATCATAGGCGATTACTGTACAGACGATACAGAATCGGTGGTCCAAAGTTTTGATGATTCGAGAATCTCCTTCTCTAATTTAGACCAAAATAGCGGGCAGCAAGCTAAACCAACGAATGTAGCCTTGGGCAAAGTAAGGGGTGAGTACATTACTTTTCTCAATCAGGATGATCTTTTTTTCAAAGATCACCTCAGTAGCTGCGTGGAAGAAATACAAAAATCTGGCGCTGAGTTCATGGTTGTTCCTGGAATAAGAATCCCTCCCTCGACTCCCAAAGAGCTGGAAGACTATTCTTTTGGTGCCGAAATGTATGCGGTACATCCCCAAGGTAAATTTTCACCGCACATTTATAGTATAGCCACCACTTGGTTTCTGCATAATTCTGTTCCTAAAAAAATAGGATTATGGAAAATGGAGAAAGAATTATTTGTTCTTCCTTCGCAAGAATGGCTTTTTCGTGCCCATTCTAAAAAAATTCCTTTTCATTTCCCAAAACGAATTGGTGTAATCATTATTCACAGTGCAGAACGAAAAGGATTTTACACTGAAAACAAAAGTTTTGAGCATGATTTTTTCTTCAAAAGATTACATGATCCTGAATTAAAAATCAATCTATTCCAAAAAGCAGCAGTCAAAAGTTCAAGTGACTTTAACCATCAAGTTTTCAAAAATAGTCAAAGCCCTATTAGACACGTATTCGCATCGACTTTTCATCGAATTTTAAAAAGCTTTGGCATTCACCCAACTTCATTCCGTATTTTCTTGAAGTGGGGAAAAAGAGGAAAATTCATCAGCCATCTAAAAAATATTGCTGAGCAACCTAAAGAGGATTAAAGGCGAATATTCTATATTTTTTTTGCCGGTATAGTTTCACAAAAAAGAAAAACACCAACAGATCACTTTCAAACCCTATTTTTGAGCAACTATTCAATCAAATTCACTGAAAATTTATTTCTTGAAAATACGCTATGAAAGCACTGCTCACAATTGGACTCCTCATTCTTTCAAACACTTTCATGACTTTGGCTTGGTATGGACATTTGAAGTTTGCGGAGTGGAAATGGTTTAATAAACTTGGCCTGATCTCCATTATCTTGATCAGCTGGGGAATTGCCCTCTTCGAATATTGCTTTCAGGTTCCGGCAAATCGAATTGGCTTCTCTGGAAATGGCGGGCCTTTCTCTCTCGTTCAACTCAAAGTCATCCAAGAGGTAATCACTTTAGTGATTTTCATGATCTTCAGCCTAATTGCGTTCAAAACTGAGACCTTCCGATTAAATCATTTAATAGGAACTATCTTTTTGATCCTAGCCGTTTATTTTATCTTTAAAAAATAACCTAGCCTCTTGCTTCAGTGATCAATCTCCTCCTGCGAAGTTCCACCCTTTCCCTTTTGATTTTCTTTTTTGCCTGTGGCACGAAAACTCAGGAAAAGCGACTCAACGTCATCCTAATTCTTACTGATGATCAGGGCTTTGGCGACCTTCGGATTCATGGAAATGACTCCATTAATACGCCAACGTTGGATCAACTGGGTACAGAATCCGCTCGCTTTGATCGCTTCTATGTGAGTCCACTCTGCGCACCTACTCGGGCAAGTATCTTAACAGGTCGCTATCATTTACGCACGGGAACAGTTTCAGTTTCTAATGGCTTGGAGACCATGGCCGCCGCTGAATATACACTGGCAGAACTTTTTAAAGACAACGACTACCAAACCGGGATTTTTGGCAAATGGCACAATGGGCAGCATTATCCCAATCATCCCCTGGCTCAGGGTTTTGATGAATTTACTGGCTTTTTGGCTGGTCATTGGTCCAATTATTTTGACACTCATGTGGAAAAAAACGGAAAGATCTACAAGGCTGAAGGCTTCCTTCCAGATGTTTTGACGGATGAAGCGATGGCCTTCATGGAGAAGAATAAAGCGCAGCCATTTTTCACTTACCTCGCCTATAATACGCCGCATAGCCCACATCAAGTTCCTGCCGAATACTTTGATGTCTATAAAAAAATGGGGCTCTCGGATGAGCTGGCGGCTATTCATGGAATGGTTAGCAATATCGATGCGAATATAGGCCGACTGCTAGCCAAGGTGAAGGAACTGGGTCTGGAAGAAAACACACTTATCATCTTCCTAACTGATAACGGCCCGAATGGACAGCGTTTCAACGGTAACATGAAAGGGATCAAAGGAAGTGTCAATGAAGGAGGGGTTCGCGTTCCTTCTTTTTGGAAATTACCCGGAAAAATAATCCCTGGACTGAAAGAAATCCCTGGGGCTCATATCGACATCTTGCCCACTTTGGTGGATTTGTTAGAGCTGAATTTTGAAGAAAATCTTCCAATCGATGGTATTTCGCTAGCTCCAACACTTCGCGGAGAACAGCAGCAGGTTTCCAGACCGATCTTTTCGCATGTCGCATTTCTAGACAAGGCTTTGAACTCACGGCCGGGAGCAATCCGTAAAGACTCTTTGCTTTTGACACTTTTGCCAACTGGCATTGAACTGTATGATCTGAAAAATGATCCAGGACAGCAAAAAGACCTTTCCTCAGTTTTACCTGATCAAACCCTTTCGCTTACCAATGAGTATCAAGCTTGGTGGCAAGAGGTCACAAAAGGAATAGAAATGAATCGGCCAATTCCCATCTCGAATCAAAGTCCGCAAATTCTACTTGCAGGTTACGAGGCTACATTTTCAGGTGAAATCCGTTTCTTTGAAGGCCATGGCTGGGCGCAGGATTGGTTGACAAATTGGAAAAATACCGCTGACAGTATTTCTTGGGAATTGAATGTATTGGATCCTGGACGTTACGAAGTCTTTCTAGAATATACAGCCAATAATGATCAAGTAGGATCCGACTTATTGCTTCGAATTGGGAATTCAGAAATCCCTTTCACAATAACTCAAGCCTTTGAAGGGCAACTCATCCCAAGTCCAGACCGAGTGCCCAGAAAAGAGGCTCCTGAAAAGACCTGGAAAACTATCCCAATCGGGATCCTTGATTTAAAAAAAGGGGAGGATAAGCTAGTCTTAACGTCAAAAAAAATAGCCTCAGGAGGAATTGGGGATATCTTTAGCATCCGACTAATTCCAACGAAACAGAACTAATTAAAAATAGAAATGAAAAACACCAAGAACCTGACGCTGGATCCTGAGAATTGGGATGAAATCCGCGAGTTGGGACACCAGATGATTGACGATTTGGTCGATTATTGGAAAGGAATCCGGGAAGAACCGATCTGGAAGCCGATCCCAGAGGAGGTGAAGGCTTCCTTTAATTCGCCAATTCCAAAAACTGGACAAAGTCCGACTGAAGTATATCAGGAATTCAAGGAGACCATTTTTGCCTATAATAAAGGGAATGTACATCCGCGATTTTTTGCTTGGATCCAAGGAACAGGAAATCCCATGGGCGTTTGGGGAGATCTCCTTGCTTCGGGCATGAATCCCAATGTGGCGATAGGCGAACATGCACCTATGTATGTGGATAAGCAAGTGGTGAATTGGTGTAAAGAGATGATGGGCTTTCCTGAAGAAGCTTCAGGGATTTTGGTTAGTGGTGGAAGTATGGCAAACATTACCGCCCTGACGGTCGCTAGAAACTCCTTTAAAAGCCTGAATATCCGAAAAAATGGACTCCAAGAGACAGCCCAAAAACTACTTATCTATTGCTCTGTAGAGACGCATAGTTGCATTGAGAAAGCAGCAGAAATTATTGGTCTTGGAACAGATTCGATTCGAAAAATTAGAGTGAATGATAACTTTGAAATGATCTCCGAAGAATTGGAAGCTCAGATTCAAGCAGACTTGGAAGCTGGTTTTAGTCCCTTTTGCATTGTAGGTACATCAGGTACTGTAAATACCGGCGCGATAGATCCTATGGATGAGTTGCTTAAGCTTAGCCGAAAATACCAGCTTTGGTTTCATGTGGATGGAGCCTATGGTGCACTCTGCAAGTTGGACCCCGTTTATTCGGATCGCTTAAAGGCCATCGAAGAAGCAGACAGCCTGGCATTTGATCTTCATAAATGGCTTTATGTCCCTTATGAGGTCGGTTGTACGTTGATCCGGGATAAGAAAAAGCATCGAGATTCATTTTCTATTACGCCCAATTACCTCCTTCCGGAGACCCGAGGCTTGGCAGGAGGATTGGATTCGCTGAATAATTATGGCTTTGAGCTCTCCCGAGGATTCAAGGCGCTCAAAGTTTGGATGTCTCTCAAAGAGCAGGGGCTGGATAAGTATCAAATGATGATTGCTCAGAATAACCGCCAAGCCGAATACCTCGCTGAATTGGTGACTTCAGCACCTCAATTGGAGTTAACCGCTCCGGTATCGATGAGCATTACTTGCTTCCGAATGATCCATCCTGATTACACAGAGTCACAACTACGGGAATTAAACAGGGAAATTTTGTTACGCCTTCAAGAGGAGGGAATCGCTTCCCCAAGCTCGACCATTCTGAATGGAAAGTTTACGCTTCGGATCGCCAATGTCAATCAACGAACTCGGTTTGAGGATATGGATATTTTAGTTCGAGAAGTTCTAAGGATTGGAAATACATTACTCTAAATTAAACAAAGGCCTATTGAAGGTTAAAAATTCCTTTAACTAAAAAATAGAACTCTTACATTTGTCGTAAATAAAATTTTCTTTAAAATGAAAAAAATCAAAATTCTGGCGATTCTTATCGTGCTCACAATAGGTTCTTTTACAGCGCTTCAGGCGCAGGAAATAGGTATTCGGTTTGGAGATTTCTATGGCAATAATGTCGCCATTGATGGGGTTTTTGCACTAGGTGAATTTAGCAGGATCCATGCTGATGTCAGTTTTGGAGGAAATGGTTTGGGAATCGATGCCCTTTGGAATCCAATCTATGCTGATATTCCTGATACCGATTTGCAATGGTATGCAGGATTTGGCCCTGCGCTATATCTTGGAGACAACTTCCGCTTTGGAGCTGCCGGTGAAGTGGGTGCTGAGTATGCATTCTCTGATGTTCCCATCACGATTGGCCTGGACTTTAGACCCTATTTATTCTTGGTCGAGGAGACGGAATTTCGCGCAGGATTTGGCCTAAATGTGCGCTGGAGATTAAATTAAATACGCTAATAAATCATAACTTTAAGTCGGCTAGTCTAGATTAGTCGGCTTTTTTTATGGAACAAATCGTATCGGGTGAGTTTTTTATGGAAAGGTTTCCTGGAAAGGGTGGTTGGACTTATATCAAACTCCCACTCTCTATTTTTCCTTCTGGGCAAGCATTTGGAATGTTAAAAGTATCCGGATCAATAGACTCTTTCGCTTTCGAAGGAAAACATCTCATGCCAATGGGAGATGGCTCACTTTTCATTCCAGTAGCCAAGTCTATCAAAACGATCCTAAAGAAAGAAGCCGGTGATCGAGTTCATTTGAAATTACTACGTGACGAAATTCCTACAGAAGCTCCTCAAGAATTGATTGAATGTCTCCAGGATGATCCTGGAAAGTATCAACTTTTTCAAAACCTCTCTAGAGCAGATCAAACCAAATGGGTAGAATACATTTATGGAACGAGTTCACTCGAAGCTAAAACAGAACGAATTATACAGCTTCTTTCAAAATTAGAACATCTCTAAAACTCGATGATAATCCCTATGGTCGGTAATAGCGTGCCTGCAGTATTCTCCAAAAACCGAAGTTGATAGCGCGTTGGATCAGTCGGATCGATCAGGATTTCCCCTCCAGAATCTCTCACTGGCACCAGCAATGGTGGTTGCTCGGCTTGGAAGTTATAGGCATTTTGAATATCCACATACCAGTTTAAATTCCAGTTTTTGAAGTAATACTTTTTATCCAATCGCAAGTCAAGCTGATGAAAAGCCGGTAACCTAATCGCATTAATTTGGGTAAAATCGAAAATTGGTTGGCCTCTTAGATCCCAATTGCTGATCAAAGCGGATTCTTCTGCATTGAAAGGTGTGTAAGGTGTGCCTCCCAAAAATCGCCATCTCGCTCCAATTTCCCAGTTATTTCCAAAACGCTTTCCGGCAGTCAAACTCACGATAAACTTATTATCCCAAGAGGAAGGAATAAATCCTTCGGTATTCGGATTGGTAAATTCACTTCTGACCAAAGTAACGGCTGCGATTCCATAGAAATTATTAAACAGTCGCTGCTGGGCCAAAAACTCGATTCCGTAGGCCCTCCCTTCGGCGTTGGATGCCACTGGCTCATTTCCGATTACTCCAAAGTCAGCGCCCAAATTTGCCAAGGCAATGCCATTTCGGATTGAAGCAGGATAATTAGTATAGCGTTTGTAAAATGCCTCTGCCGTGAATCGTCTGTTTTTCTCCGGAACGACAAATTCAATTCCGGCGATTAATTGAGAGTTTCTGATGAATCGAACATCATTTTCCCGGTTTACTAACACCCCTTCGTTATCCTGAAACCCAAGTACCGTATACGCTGGCTTCTGGTAATAAATTCCCGCATTTGCAGTCGCAAATAGGTTTGATTTTAACTGATAAGAAAAGGAAACTCGTGGAGAAATTTGATTCAATGGGTTAGAAGCTGTTTCTGCAAAATCAGCTCCATCCATTCGAACTCCACCTGTCACCAATAAGCGATCCTTATAAAAGTTTTTGGACCCGGAAATAAATGCGCCATACTGGTTAAAATTCGAAGTCGATTCTACATCGATGACCTGACCTGAGGAAGCAAGAGTAGCTCGATCAAAGTTGTTGATAAAATACCTTGAATATTGGTAGTTGACTCCGTATTTGAGGGTGTAGCCTTTTCCAAAAATACTATTCTCGGCTCTAAATTTGTTTTCTGATTCTTGAGAGATGTATCTAAAAAGCAGGTTTGACTCGTTGCTTTCGTCATTTCCGGCATATTTATAGGACTCATTATTGAGCATATTTCTACTCAGCACAAAAGTCCAAAAACCATTTTCCCGGAATCGCTTCAATTTTAATCCGGTGGTATAATTCCACTGACTCTGGATTGGCAGCACATCTAGCAAATACAGTCGGTCGGCGCGCTCATCATCAGTTTCCTCCTCAGGCACGTCCTGATTCAATACAAAATTGTCGATCGCACCCACACCGATAAAAGTCAATTCCGTCTTTTCATTGAGTTTGGTGGTTGTTTTCACTTGGAAGTCATTGAAGGTCGGTAGAAAAGGCAAGCCAATTAATCTGAAAAGTCCCTGTAAATAGGACCTTCTAGCCGATACCAAATAGGTTGTCTTTTCTCCGATTGGACCTTCATTCGATAAAGTCAACTCGGAAGCACCCAGTGTCAATTGGGTAGCCATTTTGTCTCTACGACCTTCTTTCAAGGTAAACTCGAAGAAGGAACTCATTGCGTCCATTCTATTTGCAGGAAATCCCCCCGCGATCAAATCCACATTCTTGATTAGGTTCACATTGAGAATCCCCACAGGACCTCCAGAGGAACCCTGAGTGGCGAAGTGGTTGATCACCGGCACTTCGATCTCATCTACGAAAAACTTGTTCTCATTGGGAGCTCCTCCGCGGATGATGATGTCATTTCTGAAACTTGCCGTACTGGCTACTCCAGGCAGGGATTGGATGACCCGGGAAATATCTCGGTTACCACCAGGATATCGCTCGATCTCATTGGAATTCAATTTTCTTACCGAAAGTGGCGTCTCCTCCGATCTGGAAAACTCTGAACTGACCACGACCTCTGATAATTCTGAAGCATCTTCTGCCAATTCAAAATCCAGCTGAACAGGTTTTGCCTGAGTGACTTGAACTTCGTAGGCTGTAGCAGTCTTGTAGCCAACAAAACTGGCTCGTACATTATATAAGCCCGGAGTGACATTTACGATTTCGTAAAAACCCTCTTCATCCGAGATCGCCCCAAGCTCGGTCTCCATGACTAGTACGTTAGCAAAAGGGACAGCTTGATTATTTACCGGATTGAAGATTCGACCACGAATAATTCCCTGCGAGAATGCTGAAAGTGATAGGGTAAATACTACTAATAAGGTATAAATAAACTTCATAATTGGATTGTATTACCTAGAAAATCAATTCAATCCAAAAAAGTTTGGATACTTAGCATTTTTCCACAAAAATCATCGAAATCATGCCGTTTGTTTTTCTTTTTCTCTCCAAAGCCTCCACCAAGGAGTCCCTGGCGAATCGTGATGCTCGAAGTGATAGCCGAAAAAATAACAAGAAAAAAAAGCCCAAAGATGGTTTTTTGATTGACTTGAAGAATGATGTGAATTTGCACTTTCTCCACGGTGCGGAAGATAAGTCCCAAAGTAAAAAAGCTGAAGCGTGGAAAGAATTGCAGGAAGCATCCAAAAGACGATCAAGTTTTCTGTAGGGAGAAAAAGCTTCAAAATATTAAATGAAACGGCCATCAAAAGAATCTGCCAAACGGTCACATATTGCTTCACAAAACTGAAATACCAAATCAGAAAATTATCCGAAGAATGATAATCCGGATCTTTATCCGTTGCTACATAGCGATGGTGCTCATGGTGCTTTGGAAAAAGCTTCCAATAGAAGTTATAAGAAAAAAGCATTGCTGAAAACCATCCTAAGGCATGATTAACTTTTTTATTTGAAGAGACCAAGCCATGCATGGCGTCGTGTGCGGTGATAAAGAGTCCCGTGTATAAATGCGTTTGGACAAAAACGCCAAGGTAGATCAGTGGATTAGTCCAATCGATCTCAACTTGAAGCAACAAAAAAAGGGAAATTGTCCAAAGTAATATAATCGAAGAGGCTATAATCACTCCCTTCGGATCGATAGATGATATTGATTTCGCCGAATTCATGAATGTAATTTCGGAATGTTTTCTTAAAATGTAAGAACTCGCTCTCTTACGTGCTCCATGAGCCACAGTGGAGTGGAAGTCGCACCGCAAATTCCTACTTTATCATTTTCGCCAAACCAATCAGATTCGATTTGGTCAGCATTTGAAACGAAAAAGGTATTTTCATTCTTCTCTTTGCAAACGTTGTAAAGCACTTTTCCATTGGAGGATTTGGTTCCGCTCACAAAGATGATCTTATCAAATTTCTCTGCAAAAGATCTTAATTCCTTATCCCTGTTTGAGACCTGGCGACAGATGGTATCATTGGTATTTACCGTGATGCCATTTTGCCTTAAAATCTCATTGATCTCGTAAAATTTATCTGTGCTTTTGGTGGTCTGGCTGTAAAGCGTGATGTTCTTTGGAAGACTGGGTAAGTCGAGTTCGGAAATGTCTTGGAAGACAACCGCTTTGTTACTGGTTTGACCCAATAACCCTATCACTTCAGCATGGCCGTGTTTACCATAAATATAGATCGTCTCGTCCTTGTCAAATGAATTTTTGATCCGATACTGAAGTTTTAAAACCACTGGGCAACTCGCATCGATCAGCGTCAGGTTATTCTTGATCGAAAGCTCATAGGTCGAAGGTGGCTCACCATGTGCTCTGATCAAAACTCGCTCATTGGTCAATTCATTCAACTCGGTATGATCGATAATCCTGAGTCCTTTTCGAGTCAAGCGACTTACTTCCTCATCATTATGGACTATATCTCCGAGACAATAAAGGTAGCCTTGCTCATCTAAAATCTCTTCAGCCATCTCGATGGCATACACTACTCCGAAGCAGAAGCCAGAATGATCATCTATTTGAACTTGAAGATTTTTCATAGCCTATAAACCTAAAGTGAGTTGAATTGTTTTGTGACCTAGTTTACTCTCTAATATACCATGATAATCAATAAAAGCGAAGGTTGCGGCTGGTGCCGCTGTCCTGATCCAGATAATATCCCTGATTGGAAAAATTGAACAGAAAAGAAAATTTTCCATCGCTAGTTGATTCCAAGTTTACTTCCAAAATAAGTGCCTAAAAGAAGGGTGATCTTCTTCGAATTTGGAATGCGAATTCGCTCTTGCGTGATGGTCTCGGCAGGCAAACCTTTTATCTTATCAAAGAGCTTCTGATAATAGAGATAAGCGACTTTTACGCCTAGTTTAGCTCCATCGGGAAGTGCCTCTATTCCCACCAGAGAATCATCGAAGTCTTTTTGAATATCTTCTTCAATCAATATTTTGGCTGACTTGTCAAATGCCTCAAAATCTACCCCGGGAAAGTAAACTCTTCCTCGCTCTTCGAAGTCACTTTTGATATCTCTGAGAAAATTTACCTTCTGGAAGGCTGCACCCAGCTTACAGGCAGGATCTCTCAATCGATCGTACATGGCTTGATCGCCTTCCACAAAAATCTTCAAACACATCAGTCCCACCACCTCAGCAGAGCCATAGATGTATTCTTGGTATTTACTGTCATTGTATAGCTGATAATCCAAGTCCATCTCCATACTATGAAGGAATGCTTCAATCAAATCAAGATCAATTTGATACTGGTTGACGATCAGTTGAAATGCATGTAAGACTGGATTTAGCGAGAGTTTTATTTCAATCGCTTCAAAAGTATCTTTTTTGAATCTCGCCAAAAGCCCTGCTTTATCCTGATCATGAAACGTATCCACAATCTCATCTGCATAGCGGACAAAACCATACACCGCATAAATCGGCAAATGGAACTTCTTGGCCAGTGTTTTTATACCAAGTGTAAAACTCGTACTGTAACGCTGAGTGATCAGTCGGCTACATTCAAGTGTCGTTTGGTCAAAAAGTTCGATAGCGTTCATACTACTTAATATACCTTTTTATTTACAAATTGTTTTCCTTCATCACTTCCTTGGCTACCACATAGCCAGAAATCAGGGACGGAGGAACGCCCGGACCTGGAACAGTTAACTGTCCAGTGTAATACAAATTTTTAACCTTCTTGCTCTTGAGTGAAGGTTTCAAGATCGCCGTTTGCGTCAAGGTGTTAGCCAATCCATAGGCATTGCCTTTGAATGCATGATAGTCGGATTTGAAATCACTATGTGCGTAGGATCTCTTATAAACCACATGAGAACGGATCTCTTGACCTGAGATACGCTCCAATCGTTCCATAATGATATCATAATATTTCTCACGCATTTCCTCCGAATCTTCCAAATCTGGAGCAAGCGGTATGAGTAAGAATAAATTTTCCATGCCTTCAGGTGCAACCGTCGGATCCGTGATCGAGGGGACAGAAGCATAGAACAAGGGCTTTTCTGGCCAGCGTGGATTCTTATAGATTGCGTCAGCATGCGGACCCAGAGGCTCGTCAAAGAATAAATTATGATGTCTGAGATTCTTCAGACGCTTATTTATTCCCATGTAAAACAATAAGCTAGATGGAGCCATCACGCGCTTATCCCAATATTCCTCAGAGTAGTTACTGTATTTTGGATTGACTAGGTGGCGATCCACGTGATGGTAATCCGCCCCGGCGACTACAATATCTGCTTTGATGCGTTCTCCAGATTTCAATCTTACGGAGTGAGCAATGCCATCTTGAATCTCGATCTCCTCCACTTCCGCATCGTATCTGATCTGAACTCCCTTTTCTTCGGCAAGCTTGACCATGCCTTTGATGATTTCGTGCATACCACCCTTTGGATACCAAGTGCCCAATGCGATGTCGGCATAGTTCATCAAACTATAAAGAGCCGGAATATTATCGGCAGTTTCACCTAAAAAAAGCACTGGAAATTCCATCAGACGGATGATTTTATCCGACTTGAAAAACTTCCGAACATGCTTTGACATCGATTGGAAAATATCCGTTCGAAGCATATCCATCAGTAATCCTGGCGAAGTAAATTCGAAAAGGGAACGGCTTGGCTTTTTAACTAAGTCATGAATCCCTACCTCGTACTTGTATTTGGCCTGCGCTAAAAATTTATCCAATTGAGGGCCTGCTCCGGGTTCGATTCCTTCAAGCATTGCTTTGAACTCATCCAGATTAGCAGGAATATCCAGCGTATCTTCTTCTCCATAAATGACAGCATACGAAGGATCAAGTCGAATTAGGTCGTAATAATCTGCGACCTTCTTTCCGAAGTGGTCAAAATAATTATCAAATACATCCGGCATCCAATACCAGCTGGGACCCATATCAAAAACAAACCCCTGATGTTCGAACTTTCGAGCTCTACCACCGGGGGATCCGTTTTTTTCAAGAAGGGTGACTGAACAACTAGATGTTGCAAGATGTGTGGCTGCGGACAATCCGGCAAAGCCAGAACCGATAACCACAACATGTTTTTTGCTCATTATTAATTTGTATGCTTGTAAACCATTAGGTCCTCTTTCAAAAACTTACGAGCAATATGAATTCTATTTTTAACAGTTCCAATAGGAATCTGAAGCTTATCTGCAATTTCGTGATATTTGAAACCTCGGAAATGCATCATGAAAGGAGTTTTGTATACATCATCTAAGTTATCAATGGCTTCATTGATATCATCCATCGCGAAGTTTCCAAAAACACCATTCTCAATAAGTGAACCGCTTGAATTGATGAAATGAAGATTGTCCGTGGTATCTACGAATGTACCTCTTCTTACCATTCGCTGATAATTAGTAATAAAGGTATTCTTCATAATAGTATAGAGCCAAGCCTTAAGGTTTGTTCCCTCGGTAAACTTGTCTTTGTTAGTGAATGCTTTTACCATTGTATCTTGTAAAAGATCATTGGCGTCATCCATATCACGTGTCAACTTTAACGCAAAAGGTTTTAGTGTACTGGATAACTGGTTTAATGAGTAGCTAAATTCTAGAGTCGTCATGGCCTTTGGTTTTTGTTTAATCAAATGTAGCAATCATTAAACAGAACGCAAGCATTTTGTTGAATTATTTTACCATATCATTAAACAAGAATAGTAAAATACCATTTCAGGCCTATCCGAGGCAGGTTTTGATTTTGGAAGGCAAAAAAAAAGAGCTTTTTTGAAAAGCCCTTTTGTTTAATATATAGAATCCAATGATAAACTATCTTAGTCTGGAGGAATTGCTTACAGCTCTTCTAAGAAATCTTTGATATCCCGGATGTAATTTAATTGTCGCACGTTGGGATTAAACTTAAGATCTTGACCGATTACTTGATATCCAGTGACCAATAGTCGAGATTCTTTGAATCGATCTGCCAATCCGTTGACATAGTCTTGTGCAAATTCAGAAGATGGCGATGTGGTAATCACTGTCAATAAAAATTCTGGATTGTGAATGTCATAGACCTGATTGAGATCTTCAGTAGGGGTATTTTGACCAAGATAAATTACTTTATGGCCTTTGTTTTTGATTAAAAAAGAAGCAAAAAGTATAGAAACTTCATGAAGCTCTCCTTCTGGCAGGAATAACAAAAACTTCTTTCCTGTATTGGTGTGGATTTGAGCATCGATCGCAACAATCAATTTTTGTCTCACCAGATTGGAAATGAAATGCTCTTGCGCTGGATTAATTGCCCCCGTTTGCCAGAGTACTCCTATTTTGGACATGAAAGGATATATAATATTCATCATGGTCTGTTCAAAGCCAAGCTTCAGAATATTAGTAGAGAGGATTTTGTCAAATCGCTCCTCATCCATTTCAATCATGCTAATCGTCAACGCATGAATCTGATCGTCATGCGTGAGGGAGCGCTCAGTAAGTCGCATTACCTCATCCCGCATTTCCGGACGTTCCATTGACACAATTTTACTAATCTTAAAGCCATTGTCATTTAACAAGGCCACGTTTAAGATTAATTTCAAATCCTCGTCATCGTAAAAACGAATATTAGTGTCGGTCCGCTTTGGACTTACCAAATTATAGCGCTGCTCCCAGATCCGAAGCGTATGTGCTTTGATCCCAGAGAGCTGCTCTAAGTCCTTTATTGAATATGTGCTCACAGATCTTTCTCTTTAAAATATTCTTTTGGTACTACAAATAAGCCAAATGATACTGCATCCTCCTTCTCGTTTGTGCGGTGATGCGCTTGATGAGCTCTGAAAATTCCTTTCAGAAACATATTTTTTGGCTTTTGAAACCATTTCATTCGACGATGAATCAATACATCATGAAGAAAGAAATACAGCATTCCGTACAAACTGATACCAACTCCCATCCAAAACCGATAATCGAAATCAGACACTCCTTTAATGATCAGCACTACAGCAATACTTCCAAATAGCAACGAAAACAGGTCATTCAATTCAAAGAAGTACTTCGAGGGACGATGATGAGTCTTGTGAATGGACCAAAGAGGCCCATGCATGAGGTACTTGTGGATCGCCCAACCAAATACTTCCATCAGGATGAAACCCAGTGCTATAAATCCAATTGCGTTCATCATCTACTATATAACCCGACCATCAGGCGTATTGTTATATCCTAGTTTGCTACTGTTTTGTTTAAACATCACTGAAAAAATTTATAGTGGTAGGGTAAAATTTAAAACCGCGAAAAACAAAATCATGCAGATCAGAAGGATATTTGCGATTGAGTTTCCTTTGTCAAAGTTAGCTTTTCTGAAAATCAAATGGATCAAAAAGGCTACTATAAACCAACCGGCATAATTACCCAGCGGAATAATCTCAAACTTCCAATACCACATATCCAATGCAACAGCGACAGGCTCCATGATGTAATCAATGGCAGTCATGGCCGTAGCCCCCAGTAAAGCGGCATAATAATCATTCGACACTTTTTGAAATATTGTCCCAGTGAGATAAACCAAAATAAACCAATTCACCCCGATAATGATCGGAACCTCCCACAGCTTTGGCCCCAACGTAGGTCCATAAACATAGTCGCCATATAGATAGCCAGTATGAATCCCAATCAGCTCCGAACCGAAACCAATCCAAAAAGCGGCGGCGGCGAATATCGGAAACACCTCTGACCAACCTCTGTGAAAAGCCAAAATCAAAAACAGACTGCTCAGTAGCTGCAGCGGCGTCAATCGCAAAAACAAATCTCTATACTCAGGAATACTCAAGCCGATAATTCCCACCACATGAAGGGCGATTACCAAGATTTTGGCGATCAAAAGCGTCAGGTTTCTGGATGGGATTTCTTCTTTCAGGAATTTGTGCATTGGGAGTTGAAGAATGCGAGGCAGTAAATTCAGGATATCAATTTGGGATTCCTAACTTTGCATCGCTACGATTGTTGGCAAAAAAAGCGAATTTCAATCAAAATCCATCCCTATGATTCTCTATAATATCACCTTTACTGTTGCCACTGACATCGAAGATGACTTTGTCTCTTGGATGAAGACAGATCATATTCCGGCTATTTTCGCATCTGGGATGTTTACTGACCATAAATTCTATCGCCTGATGAACAGTACCAATGATGGCTTTACCAATTACAGCATTCAATTTTTTGCAGAATCTACCGCCAAATTGATCGAATACGAAAATCGATTTGCCAATGCGCTGCGCTACGAAACCCAAGCACGCTACGGGGAAAAGGCGATGGCTTTTCGAAGTTTGCTAGAAGCGGTTTATTAATTTAAATTTATTTAACAGTACGAAGCTCACGTTTTTGTAGAAATTAATTAGTTTAGAAGACTAAATCTATATTCTATGAAAAAGCTTTTTTTTATCTGCCTTGTAGGAAGCTTTTTTTCCTGCGGGGAAAACTCAGAATCAGATTCCAATTCTAAAAAAAACATTCTCGAAAATCTCAAGGTCAGTTTAGATTCTGTTCAAATCGAGGTTGGAGAGGAAATCTTTAATGCCGGCGCTTATTACGCCTATGATCTTAGCGAGGATAAACAGTCGATTTTTTATGGCTATTCTGAAGGTCCCGAAGTTCATGAGATCAGCCTAGAAAATTATGCTCTAGTCAATCGTCACAAATTCACCAATGATGGCCCAGATCAGGCGCCTTCTTTTATCAACTATTTAAGTGTGCTTCCAAATAATGAAGTCGCTCTCCTTGGTTATGGTGCTCAAGGAATTTATACACTTGATGGAAAAAAACTCCAAGATCTCGGAATCGAAAAGACCGAATGGAAAGGACTTGAAATTACCGGAAATTTAGATTTGATGCGGAATATTCGTGTGCTCTTAGACAAAAAAAGAGCAGTATCTACCCCTTACATTCACGGTGGCAATTTTAAGGGGTTTGGTGTTTTTAATTTTTTAGACAAGTCAATCAAATTAATTCAAATTCCTGCTTTAGAGATAACGAATCGCTTCAATGTCACTTTTCGGCAAGAAAATGGGAGTTCCAGCTCAGGAGATTTTATCGATTTGCAGGAATTAGGTAAGGACTATGTAATTTATAGTGGTTCTACTTCAGACATATATGTGTACCAGCCTGATCTCGATTCGTTGAGGCTGATCACTTTTGAGCATCAACTGGTCCCAAATCAGAAGACGGGTGACTTTCCGACTGAAGTCGACTCTAATGAACGGAGAATGGAAGTATCTAATGAGATCCGAAAGCAGATCAGTTTCTCTAGGCTTTTTTGGGACGAAACCCGGAAAATTTATTGGCGATTTGCCATGCAAAATCCTCGCTACACAGAGGAAAACAAGTATTTGGGCAGTGAGGTCTTTGTCTTCAGTTATGACAAAGAATTCAATATTACTGGAGAAATAAAGTCCAACGAACTCACTATGCTTCCAAATTTGCCTTTTATGAAAGACGGAAAGCTGTATGGCTACACCGTGATGAAGGAGAATCCTGCATTTGTAGTAATCAGTTTTGATTTTTAAAAAACCACATCATGAAAAAACTGCCGTTAGTAGTGATATTTCTTGGTTTATTCTCCTGCGGAGAGAGCGATACTGCTCAACAAACCGGATCCCAAAATATCTTAGAAAACCTGACCTACTCGGTGGATACTTTGGTGGTGAACTCGGGGGAAGAGTTCATCAACCTAAAATTCGAGGGGCTCTTTTCTTTTTTAAGTCCAGATCATCGCCTTTTTTACAAATATGATATTTCCAGCATGCAACTTAAAGAAGTTGATTTGGATCAGTTGGCACTCACAGCTACCTATTACTTTGAAAGGGAAGGTCTCCATGGAGTTGAAGTATATGGTAGGACGATAGCACCTTTAAGCAATGGCAATTTTATTTTTTCTGGATCAAAAAAGATAGGAGAGTTTTCGAAATCAGGTGAATTGCTCCCTCCCTTTGACTATAAATTGGACGACTTGATTGACCAAACCCAATCCCAAGGTGATAACTACAGTCAGTTTACTTATATAGAAGAAAATAAAATTGGCTTCTTCTTGGAGACCCATTTCTCTGATCCTGTGTTCAATCTGATTTCTATCAATTTTGAAGAAGAAAATTCGAAAGTGATCGACTTGCCAGAGATGGATAGAACCAATGATTTTAGAGTAGTTTCAAAAGAGCCTGGCTTTACATTGAATTGGGCTCAGGTGTTAACTCTTCAAGTAATTGCTTCAAAAATTTATATCACAACTCCAGTGCACAATGGGATTTATCGCTACGATCCTGTGAAAGAATGCTTGGATTACATCACATTTCCTCTTACCCTGACGCCCGCCAAAAAGACCAAACAAATCAAAAATGAGGTTTCTTCTGAAGGAGCGAGAAATGAGCAAATTGATATAATAAATTCTGAAGTTAGGTTTTACGAACTGCTATGGGATGAGCAATCGAATCAATTTTACCGCTTTAGCTCCATCCTAATCCTAAGTAATTCTTCAGAGCCAAGCACAAAAAGCGAAGTATACCTCTCTGCTTTTGATTCAGATTTAAACTTAATCAGCGAGGCCCAACCGGAAGATTTAACTCAAGTTCCTCAATATCCCTTCTTCAAAGACGGCAAGCTCTGGTCCTATGTCAATGTGGACGATGAGCTGGGATTTGCGGTATTCACTTTTGATTTTTAGAGAAATGAGAAAGCTTCTTTCGATTTCAGTTCTTGCTCTACTTACAGCTTGTGGGGAAAAGCATAAATCAGAGGAAGTCTCTATCGTCGAAGGGCCCAAGAATATTCTTGAAAACATGACTTATACAATCGATACAGTACTAGTGGATACTGGAGATGACATTTTAGATTTTTCCCTCGGTTATAGTACCTCTCCAATGCCAGACGGCCGCTTTTTCTATTTCTACAAAAACTTAAAGATGCAGAAAATTGATTTGGACCAACTGAACTTAGTAGATTCCTTTTCTCTTAAGAAAGATGGTCCGAACAGCCCAGGGCATACCTTTAGCTTTTATGCACTATCAGATGGAAACTTCTTTTTCCCAACTTTTCATCGACCTTCTATTATTACTAGCCAAGGCATGAAAATCAAGTCTTGGAATCTTGATCAAGAGGAATTAGTAGAAGGATTTCCTATTGAGCCTTTCTCAATGGGAAATAGAGTAATTCTGGACCCAAAGCGTCTCAACTTGTATTCTTTACCGATGAACATTGAAACAAGAGACCATTATTTTGCTGTAATAGATTCACTGGAAAACAGGAAAAAGATGGTGGAGCTAACTGAGTTTAAACGGGCCAACAAATACCTGATTAGAAGCGATGCAGAGCAAAAAGGTGAATTTCTACACCTACAACAGTTTAATGAGCTTGTGCTTATTTCCTGTACTGTGGGGAATGGCACCTACATCTACAATCCTAGTCTAGACAGTCTTTTTTATAGGGAGTTTCCACATGAGCTTGTGCCCTTAGGAAAAACCGGAGCGGTAAAAAACAAAGTGGGGAGCAGAGCAGAATTTGAGGAAGAATTAAAAAAGCTAAACCACGACATCAGTTATTGTAGCTTCTTATGGGATGAAAAGTCTCAGCGATATTTTAGGTTTGCAAGTAGAGCTGTTACGTTCGATACAGAGGGTTGGGCTAAAGCGTTCGAAGTATATTTTATTGCTTATTCAAAAGAATTGGAATTGATCGGAGAAGCACTATTACCAATCTCTACAAGACCAATTAATCCCTTCTTCAAAAACGGCAAGCTCTGGTCCTATGTCAATGTGGACGACGAGCTGGGATTCGCGGTATTCACGTTTGATTTTTAGAAACTATGAAAAAACTACTTACAATTTCATTGCTAGCCTTACTTGCA
Source organism: Algoriphagus sp. (assembly GCA_017858365.1). Classification (GTDB taxonomy): domain Bacteria; phylum Bacteroidota; class Bacteroidia; order Cytophagales; family Cyclobacteriaceae; genus Algoriphagus. The sequence goes on from JAFMBQ010000006.1 coordinate 27,927, forward strand.
TCATGTGGAGGGAAAGAATCTGAATCCACCGAGCCAATCAATATCCTCGAAAACCTCACGTATTCCGTGGATACTGTGGTGGTAGATTCTAAAGGAGAAATAATTAATCTAAAATACGGAATGAACTGGTTTGATCTATCACCAGATTCCCGATCACTCTTCATTTATGATTATGATCAAACACTTTTTCAAGAAATCGATCTAGATATTATGGTGAGCAAAGGAACCTATTCCTTTGAAAAAGAAGGTCCTAATGGGTTAGGAAGGAGTTCTTATTTCCAGGTTTTGCCAGATGGCATACTGATGATTCCAACTTTTCCAAACTCAGGGATATTTAATCTTCAGGGAGAACTGATCAAACCAATAAACTTGAACCCTAAAGAAATCGAGGGGCTAAATGAGTTTAATCCATTTGATTTATTCAACGAACTAGTGCTAAGTCCCGAAATAGGAATAGCCTATTCCTTACCAGGAAATTTTTTGAAAGGCAGTCACGATTTTGCGGTGATTGATCATGCTAATAAGCGAGGTAGAATCATCAAACTCCCTAAGATGGAAAAGGCAGAAAATTTTAAAATTTTCTGGAATTCAGATAAAGGTGGATCAATTCAGACTGAGAACTATACTTTAGAGCAGATTGATGACAAATTATTCATCACTTGCACAGTAGGGAGTGGAATTTATGTCTATGACACCAAGACTGATAGCTTAAGTTATGTGGATTTCCCTCATCAACTAATACCCCGCGAGAAAACTGGAGAAATACAAAATGAAGTAAGTACTGAGAAAGATTTTTTCAAGGAGCTTCGAAAGGTACTATCGCAGGTTTCATTCCAAGAATTGATCTGGGATCAGCACTCATCCCGATTCTACCGGCTTGCTAGCAAATCTTTTATGGCTGAAAAGAGAGGTGATCCCACAACTTATGAAAGTTATTTATTGGCATACGATAAAGATCTAAAGCTACTTGGAGAATCCAAACTAGAAGGCCTTAATCAACGGCTTACTAATTATTTCTGGAAAGATGGCAAGCTCTACTCTTATGTTAATGTCGAAGATGAGTTGGGCTTTGCGGTATTCACTTTTGATTTTTAATCCCTATGAGATCATACCTCCTTACTTTACTTCTAGCACTTGTATTTTTTGCTTGCTCCGAAAAGGAGAAAGAGATTACTACTACGAATATTTTGGAAAATCTCTCCCTATCCATAGATACGCTTTTGATTGATTCGAAAGGAGAACTCTTTAGTCTGAGAAGGGGATATAGTGGTCAATCGATTTCAGATGACAGAAAGTTTGTGTTTCTGTATAATCCCGAGCTAAGCCAGGTGCAGCAAATCAGTTTGCAAACCTTGTCATGGGTAAGGTCCTATGATTTTGAAGTAGAAGGTCCGAATGGAATCAGCGATGTTGTATTTTCAGTTAAACCCTTGGAAAACGAACAATTCCTGATTACCGCCTATCGAAAACTGGGGATTTTCGATACCTCGGGAACCAAAATTAAAGACCTTTCTACTCAATCACTTCCAATAGCTTCGGATTTAGATGAGTTAGACAATGAAGTTATCCTGTCCAAAGATCAAAAAAACCTCTTTTCCCTGCCTGGGACTCGATTTGTAGGGACTCGATCCTTGGCGAAGATTAATTTGGAAGAATCCAAAATAGTTACTTATCCTCTTTCTGAATTGGACTGGGTCTTAGATCTGAAGGTGGTCTATATGGGAGGTTATTCATATCAGGAGTACATCTACCTGAAGGATCTGAATGATCAAATCATGATTTCTAGTCCCTCAACCAGTTCATTCTACATTTTTGACCCGCAATCCGATTCCTTAACCTACCATTCCTTCGTTCATCGGTTGAGTCCGGTAAATAATGACCAACAACTTCAGACCAAAGTAGAGTCTATGGAAGCATATGAAGAGGAAATGAAAAAGTTTAGGCTCTATATGAATTTTAGTGGGTGATGGTTAAACTAAGATTACGATATTT
>JAFMBQ010000210.1 GCA_017858365.1 Algoriphagus sp.
TCTTCCAAAAGTTGCGGCTGTCTGCCAGTCAGCATAATGTACTGACGGACGGTGAGCTTGCCTTCGTTTTTGAATTTCTGTACCAAATCAATTACCGCCTGCCCGCTTCCTGCATCGTGAAAGGAAGTAATCCCTTTCTCCACCAGCTCTTGTAAAGCCAAAGTCAAAGCTTCTTCGTCTTTCTCGGGGGTAGTCTCTGGGATCAATCTTGCGACTAGGCCTGCCGCTCTTTCGGAGAGTATTCCTGTTGGATTTCCTAATTCATCGAAAATAATTTCTCCGCCTTCGACCTCATCTGGCCTCTCGCCTTTAAGATTGCTGATGCCAGCAAGTTCAAGTGCTTTTCCATTAGCAAAAGCAGCATGGCCACTTGCATGAGAAAGATAGACGGGGTTATCGGGGGATACTTCGTTGAGTTTATCGTTGGTTTGGAAGCCTTTGACCATTTTCTCGGGCTTCTCGATCCATTTATCTTGGTGCCAGCCACGACCTGTGATCCAGTCGCCTGGCTTGGCTTTGGCAACTGCCTCTGCTACTTTCTCGACCAATTCATCGTAAGTTTTTACATACATCAGATCAAGCTCTAGCTTGTTGTATCCAATGCCCATCAAGTGTGCATGGGATTCGATCAGGCCTGGAGTCATGGTTTTGCCCTGTAAGTCGATCACTTCGGTTTGGTCTCCAATGTATTCGCTGATTTCAGCATTGGTGCCTACGGCTAAGATTAGTCCGTTTTTTACAGCAACCGCTTCAGCAGTTGGATTCGCTTCATTTACGGTGTAAACTATGCCATTGGTAAAGACTAAATCGGCCGGTTCGGCTTTTTTTGAATTACAGGAAAACAGGATAACCCCCATAATCCAGAGTAGGTAAAAGTATTTCATTCTTTATTTTCTTTTCTGAAAGCTAGAAGTTTTGGTTCAATCCCCCAAAACCGATCCTGTAATTACCGAATCCAAATCTTTCTTGATTCCGTGAATCTTCCTGCCACTTCCAGATTTAAAATATAAAGTCCTGGTGTTAAAAATTGGGTTTGGATCTCCACTGTAGCATTGGCAGGAATTTCAATATCGGCTAAAAGTAGTTGACCCATTGCATTTACCAATCTGCCTTTTGCGGATAAGTTGGAGATGATTTTGATTGGACCCTCACTTGGATTTGGGTAGACTTTGAGTTGGAATTCATCTGAATCCGAGTTGGAGTCTCCGGAAGATTTCAGGTAGATCATTCCTCCGGCTTTTGTTCCCAAGATCAAGTCAGGAGCTTCGCTGAAGAGAGGATTTACCACGGCAATCCAGGTATTTCTCCCAAGACGAGTCGGGAAATTTTGAATGCCAACGTTCACCAAAACTTCTTCTCGCAAGTCGGAATTCATGAAGTCTTCTACTTTAACCAAAATCCCTCGCTGGTCTATCGTATAGAGATCAGGCTTGTCCTTTTGAAGTACTGCTACATTCAAATTACGATTGGCAGGATTATCCGAAAAGCCCAAGAAGTTCCGTTCCAGCAGAGTAGCAGTCAAGGTATTGAAATTCATTTCATATAGATCCAAGCCACCATTTTGCTTTGCTACAAGTAGGTAGTCATTTTGGGCAGATTTGAAAAACTGGAGGTAATCTCCGACTCTTGGGTCGTAGCCAGACAGGCTTAAAGGCAGGACATTTCCTGAAGAAAGGGAATAGAGTTGCTGTCTGGGCACGTTATTTTCAAAAATCACCCCATTGTAAAACTGGTAGGATTGGTTGGTTTTGTCTTTATATTCTAAGTACTGGGCATCGAGGATTTGAAGATTACCTAACAGATCTACTCCGATTTCTTGGCTTTTAAAGCTGTTGTTTTGAAGATTAAAGCTGGAAAGTGAAGATCTTACAGCTCCGTTTTTCAGTTGGTTGCTGGTAAAGATCAATGTTCCGTTATTTTTATTTCCCCTGAAATAAGGCCTTGAATTCTCCCCCAAATCCAAGATTTGATCCTGAAGGAAAGGTTGAATCAATTCACCAGTTGGAGACAGTTTGACAATTGAATTCTGAAAATCAATATCAAAGTTAAAAGCAGATTCATTCGTGTTTAGTGAAATGATCAGCTCATCATCAATCAACTGTCCAATATGAAAACGGGGAAACTCAGGGAAAGCGCCAAATCCAGGAAGTGTCTTTTCGAAGGAATTGAAAACTGGCGCCGCTTCAGTACCTTGATTTTGAAGGAAATAGAGCGTGTTGCATTCATCTCTGCCCAAGACCAGATCGGAGACCCCATCACCATCAAAATCCCGATAAAGAATCGAATGCCCACCAGCATGCTGGATTCGTTGGCTTTCATCGATTCGACTATTTGGAGCGATCGGCGATCCTTGGCAAGTCTGTCCAAAGGTGAATTCGCTGCATCCACAGAAGACAAAATTTCCCCAGAAGCGAACAGGGAAAGCGAAACCATCCATGTCGGGAATTCCTTTTCGCTCCACAGAAGTGTTTTTATAAAACTCCAAATAATCCCCAGCAGCAAAATTGAAAATCACTAAGTCCAAATCACCATCTCCATCCAAATCCTGAATCAAAGGCGTATCCAGGTTATTGACTTGAATGTTTCCTGAGCCATCGAGCTTGAGGAAGTTTTGTGCCAAAGCCCAAGAAATCCTGGTTCCTTGAGAAGTATTTCGATAGACTTTGATGCCCAATGCGGTGGCGGTGAAAAGGTCTTTTTTACCATCTCCATCATAATCGGCTAACGTCAAAAAACCCGAAATATCAGAAGGGAATAAATAACTGAGTTCGGGTAAATGGGTGAAGGTATCTCCTGACTTTCCAAAATTTTGAAGTTGCCGCGAATTAATATCCCAAACCACCCATTCTTCCTGCCCATCTGCAGTCAAATCAATAGTCTGAATCTGTGCAGAATTGATGCCTCCAGCAAAAGGCGAAGCCAGGGTTTTTCCATCAATATCGATACGTAGATCATTTTTAAAGCTGTAGATTTCTTGTGCCTTAGCGGTGAAAGTCAAAAAGAAAAATAGTAGAAGCCAAGTTTTGTGCATGAACAGATTGGTGATAAGACTAAAATTAATACGTCTGTCTCGCTTCAAAGATGTGAATGATTCGTTTATTTTGGGAATAAATCCCAAAGAAAACCATGAATATCCCCGCTTTATATACTCTTTTTCTCCAAAGTACAGGCGTCAGCACCGATACCCGAAAGATAGACCAAGGCAATCTTTTCTTTGCTTTGAAAGGCCCAAACTTCAATGCGAATGATTTTGCTGCGAAAGCACTGGAAATTGGGGCCTCGGTAGTAGTAATCGATGAAGAGGCCTTTTTAGTAGAAAATGATCCGCGGTATTTTTTGGTGGATGATGCCTTGGCTGCTTTGCAAAGTCTATCCAATCATCATCGGCATCAGTTGACTATTCCGATCATCGGACTGACTGGATCAAATGGCAAAACGACTTCAAAGGAGCTGTTGAACGCAGTGCTAAAGCAAAAATTCAATACCCTAGCTACTATCGGTAATCTCAATAATCATATCGGAGTCCCCCTGACCTTGCTACGGATCAAACCGGAGCATGAAATTGCAATCATCGAAATGGGAGCGAATAAGCAAGGTGACATCAAGGAGCTTTGTGATATTGCTGAACCTACCCATGGGTTTATAACTAACATCGGTAAGGCACATCTCGAAGGAATGGGTGGGCCTGCGGGGGTTTTGAAAACAAAGACCGAGCTCTATCAGCACTTGATCGCAAATCAAGGAACAGTTTTTATCAATTCGCAGGATCCGATTTTGTCTAATATGATTAAGCGATTTGATACCCCGGTTTTGTATCCGGCGAAGGGTGATTTCTGCGAAGTGGAATTTAGGGGAGCGGATCCATTTGTGAAATTTTCTGTGGAAGGATCGGATGCAGTTTTTCTTACCTCAATGATCGGAGCTTATAATTTTGGAAATATTGCCACAGCCTTGACTTTGGGTAAATTTTTTGGAGTTCCTCTGGAAAAAGCAATCGCCGGAATCGTTGCCTATCGCCCTGAAAATATGCGATCGCAGTTAGTAGAAAAGCGAAGCAATCTGATCATACTGGATGCTTACAATGCCAATCCATCAAGCATGGAAGTGGCGATTCGGACTTTCGGGCAAATGACAGGGCGAAAATATAAGATGATCATCTTGGGAGACATGTTTGAACTGGGAGATTATGCCGAAGCTGAGCATCGCAGGCTGGGTGAGATTGTGAGCGAATACCCAATTGATAAAGTGTGTTTCACAGGGGGGCTGATCGTTAGTGCCTTGGAGACTGCGCCAAAAGCATTGTACTTTCCAGATTCATTTTCCTTACGAAATTGGCTTGAGGATAGCCAGCTGGAAGATTATATGATCTTGATCAAAGGTAGCCGAGGGATGAAGCTGGAGGGATTGGTGGATTTTATTTAACCTTTGTGATTTAGCATTGGTTAATCATTCAGTATTAAAAACTTTTCATTAAAAAAAAAATAATATGCGACCATATTTGAAATTCCTAACAGCCCTTGCCGAGAATAATCACAAGGGATGGATGGATGACAATAAGAAATGGTATCTCGATTCCCGTGAGGAATTTTTAGAAGATGTAGATGTGATGCTAAAAGGAGTTGCAGTCTTCGAGCCAGCAATGGCAGCCTTCAAGGCGAAAGATTGTATGTTTCGTATCAATCGTGATGTTCGGTTTTCAGCAAACAAGAATCCATACAAGAATAATTTTTCAGCCTACTTTTCTCCGAAAGGAAAAAAAGTAGAATGGCCTGGTTATTACGTTCATGTGCAGCCAGGAGCTTCTTTTATTGGAGGTGGTCTGTGGATGCCAAGTTCGGATGCATTGAAGAAAATCCGGAGAGAGATAGACTATTCCGGTGCGGAGTTGAGAAAGATTTTGGAAAGTAAGGCTGTCTCTGAGGTTTATTCAGGAATAGCCGGCGAAAAGCTAAAAACAAGTCCTAGGGATTATGATGCCGATCACGAGTTTATCGAATTTTTGAGACTTAAAAGTTTTATCCTTAGTAAACCACTTGAAGATCGAGATATTGATTCAGGTAAATTTATAACTGTAGCACTGGATGGTTTTCAGCGAATGAAACCATTTCAGGATTTTCTAAGTAAGGCAATCGAAGATGTAGAAGATGGATCTGGACTTTTATAAAGTCAGAAATTTGAGTCGAGAAAGCTGAAAGCGAAAGTCTGAATTTCCAGATTTCTCACTTAAGCTTTCATACTTGTAAAAGGAGTTTTTCCAAGACAGCAGCTACCCCGTCTTCTTTGTGATGTAGTGTGATTTCTTTGGCAACAGCTTTTACTTCCGGCTTGGCATTTTCAACTGCTACGCCCCATCCCACAGATTGGAGTAAGTCAATGTCGTTATAATTGTCTCCGAAGGCGATGACCGACTCCATCTCAAATTCATACTCGTGCGCTAAGATTTTTCGAAGTCCAGTAGCTTTAGATATCGCTTTTGGGGCGATTTCTAAGTAGGTATCACTTGATCGATACAGATGTAGGTCATTTGCATGCGCAAAATGCAGTTCCCCAAAAAGCCAATTGATTTCATTGGAATCACCCATACACATGACCTTGTGTGCTCCAGAATTGTCCTTGCTCCAGAGATCCACCACGTCCAATCCTTTCATCCAAGTGCATTGTACTTTAGTGTTTTTCACTTCTCGTTGGGACCAGTAGTCATCTTTTTCTTCGTACCAGTTTTCTCCTTGATATAAGCTGATATGGATATCAGACTTTTCAGTGAGGCGAAGGATTTTTTCAACCAAAGCCACTGGGATGGATACGTCTTCCAAGATTTCACCGACCGAACTCAACACGAATCCACCGTTGTAAGCAATCAAAGGCTGTGAATGCTTCCGAAGATCAGTGACTAAATGTCGCATGGCATCTGGCATTCGCGAACTTGCAAGAATGACTGGGAATTTTTCAGGAAATCTATTAACCGCCTGGACTAATCTGGGCGATAAATCTCGAATAGAATTTAAGAGCGTTCCATCAATATCGGAACAGATTGCTTTATACTTCATCAATCAAACTGGCCAGCGTCGAAGCCATCGGAGAAATTGGTGAAAAAACCGAATCCAATGATGGATATAACGATGACTACAATAGCGATCCCTATTAGGCTTACGATCAACTCCGCTTTCGCCCAATTTGATTTGTTAGGATCAATATTTTTATCCAAGGCCCATACGATCAGCATAATAAAGCCAATCAAAGGGATCTTGGTCACTAAAACTGAGATGATCCAATCCCCAAGGTTAACGGGTGGTTTTTTAAATTCTTCGGGCATATTCATAGTGCTTTTGGGTTTTAGTTTAAAAGTCTGAGGTTTCAAAAGTGTATTCCTGCATGGCAAAATTCTCCGGATTGGTTGGATCTCCTTGCAAGAATTGAACGGTTATTTGTCTATAATTTGATGAGTTCTCAAAGTCTCTCAAGTAAATCTCGGCACATTTCCGAGCCAAGACTTCAGGTTGATTTCCGAGAATTAAGGGATCGCCATTTTCCAGTTTAAGAAAGATGGTTGATTCTACAATTTCTTCGGATTTGTTTGTGCTCAAGTTGACACTCATGCCCTGAAAATTCCCTAATTGTCGGATTTCATCCGAGGGAAGGAATCCTTCACCAATCATTGATTCCATGCCTTTTGCAGCATATTTGATGAGACCTTCAGGATTACAAGAACATGAATTAAGAAAGAAAATAAGGGATATAACTAGAAAAATCCGTGTCATAAAGCGTGAGTTGAAGTGGCCATAACTTTGAATTTGAGATAAAGTTGGTAGATTTTCATAGGTTTTAATTCATTTTTCAATTGTCCCCCAATTTGTTATGACTAAGTTCAAATTTAAAATTCAAGGAATTTTGGAAATAGAGTCTTCACATGAAATTCTTTTGAAACCAGGAGAAAAATTTAAAGTGAAGGCAGTTATAGAGGCAGAAAGCGATGATTCAGATGAAATTACTTTTAAAGAAGCAGAAATTCAACCCTTATCAAAAGAAAATGAACAGCTGGAACCACTTATGGTTGCCTCAGCAACGCTGCCTTTTTCTGCTGAAGCCACTCCTAGGCCATTATTGGCTAAATGGGATTCGCCACATGTGACGCTTGAAAAGCATGGTGGAATGGGGTATTACAAATTGATAGAGGAAGGGCTGACTTATAAAGGAAGTCTCATAGAATCTTTAAAACCTATTTTCGACCAACAAGATCTAGGAAAAACATTCTGTGGGCTTTTTGCACATCAAAACTCACTAAAACCTGAAAATGATGAGTTTTTCCCCGGAATTATTGGAAGTCGATATGCATTAATCCTAGAAGTGCTTGATGCTTATCGGATAAAAGTGAATTTCGATTTTAAC
>JAFMBQ010000211.1 GCA_017858365.1 Algoriphagus sp.
CACAAACCCTGAGCATACTTTTATTACTCAACTTACCGGCGTAGCGATCTGTGGAGCAATGGCCTTTTCTTGTGCCTTCCTCATCTTCTTTGTATTGAAAAAGACAATTGGAATCCGAGTGTCTGAAGAGCATGAGAAAAGCGGCTTGGACTCTCATGAGCATGGAATCCGAGGCTATACCATTGTCTATGACGAATAGTCAAATCTATAAATAAAGAACCCCTCCGGCGAAAAAAATACCACTCTCTTTCATCCGGATGGGGTCCTGCCAGTCAACTCTAACATTCACTAACATTCAAAACTAACATGAAAAAATTTATTCTATTTTCATTTCTGGCCATTTTCGGCTTTTCACAAAATATTCTTGCACAAGAAGAGGTCCTCATCGTTGAGGTTATCGAGGAGGAAGAACCTTCCAAATTAACACTTTCAGGTTCTGTAGATGCCTATTTCAGATCTAATTTTAATGCTCCAAATAAGGGCGAGTTTTCTCAAGCACCAACTTCCTCATTTGGCAACTTGCCAGGTTTTTCTTTAGGAATGGCCAATATTATTGCTACCTACGAAGGGAAGAAAGTTGGAGCAGTTGTTGATTTGGTATTCGGCCCAAGAGGCGAAGATGCGGTATTTGGATCTCCGCTTTATGCAGGCGGTCTTGCGGGAAGCTCTCAGATAGTCAATCAATTGTATGTCTATTGGAATGTGAACGACGTGGTTACCTTGACCTTTGGGAATTTCAATACTTTCCTAGGCTACGAGGTTATTTCTCCGACAGGTAATTTCAATTACTCCACTTCCTACATGTTCTCTTATGGCCCATTTTCTCATACTGGCTTGAAAGCAGATTTTGCTTTGTCAGACAAATGGTCGCTGATGGCATCTGTAATGAATCCGACGGATATGACTGAATTCAATGCCTCGGGAACCTATACTTTAGGTGCGCAGCTTGGTTATTCCACCGATGCTGGAAGTACCTTTTTGAATTTTGTCTATGGAGATCAGGATGGGAAACTAACCAATGATGGTAGCTTAATAGGTGATCAGACTTCTTCAGGAAAGACTTTTCAAGTGGATTTAACTACTGGCTTCAATGTATCTGAAGCATTGTTTATCGGTGTGAACACAACGTATAACACTACTTCCTCAGGTCAAATCTTCAACGGATCTGATATTCAAGACACGAATGGCGATGGTTCTGGGTTTTATGGTTTTGCTGGATATCTTCAGGCTACAACTTCTGAAAAGTTTGCGATCGGACTAAGGGGAGAATATTTCAGCGTGTTTAATGGAGGATTGGAAGGAGTTGTAGGCGTAAATGGTGCAGGTGATGGAAATGTATTTGCCATGACGCTATCTGGAAATGCCAAAATCTCTAAAAATCTGACGCTGATTCCTGAGCTTCGATTGGATTCTATGGGGCAGGAGTTTTTTGTCAATAAAGACCTGAATCCAAGTAAATCTCTGGCGTCATTCTTACTAGCAGCAGTTTTTGCTTTCTAATATTTTATAGGGTCTATTGTAATTTAAGCCGAGGTGAAATTCACCTCGGTTTTTTTATTTTAATATCAAATTCTAATTTCTTGGGTGTTTTTGAATCCTAAACTTATAAAATCAATTTACTTTTGATCCTAAGCTGGCTAGTTTAGAAACCATTTTTAGGGAAATAGGAATCTCTAAAACAAATTAAATTTTACAAACGCTTAAAAATCATTTAAAAAATTCCGTTGTAAAGGAACATTTTTTCTTTTCCGAAGTATACTTTTGTACAACCCAAATATACCGCCATGAAAAGATCACTTCTAATTCTGGTAGCTTTTCTAGTATTCTCGACTTCTTTTTCTCAGGATATTTTAAAAGGCCCTGCTGCCAAAAATGCTAAACCGGGAAAGGCCAGCTCTTCCAAAATCAGTTTTGTGTTTGATACTAGTCCGACTCTCAGTAAAGGTCCGGATGCAAAAAACTTTAAAGTCTGGAATAAGGAAGGTTCTGCTGTTGCAATCAGGACTCGAAAAGTCATTAATAACCCAAAAGGATTGCAGGCAAAAAACAGAAAGGTTTGGGAGGAATCCGAAACTAACCAAGTGGAGTCGAAAGCATCTTATGAGATCCCAAAGTCCATGCGAAAGCGAAAAATATGGTGGCATTGAAAAAACAAAGACTCGGACAAATCTCCGAGCCTTTGTTTTATAATTCCTGCTCCCGCTCCAGCATCAGAATACTTTGTTGAGATACGATGTAATATTTTTCTCCTTCATACATCACCTCATGAGCTCCCGATAGTAAGAAAATCGCTAAATCACCCTCTTTTGCTTGAAGAGGGACGTATTTGACTTTTTCTTCGTTTTCCATCCAAGGCTCCTGATCTTCGGTTGCCATTGGAATGGGATAACCTGGACCAGCCTTAATAATATAGCCTTGCTGTACTTTTTCCTTTTCTTGGACACCAGGCGGAAGATAAAGTCCTGATCCTATTTTATCGTTTGGTTTTTTTAAACGGATCAAGACTCTGTCACCTACAATAATGAGTTTTCTTAATTTATTTTCAGCCGTCAGTTGCATGTGAGTTTATTTTCTTTGGTCAACAAACAAAAGCCAAGAACCTGGATTCAATGATCTGGATTCTTGGCTTCTGAAATAAGAACAGCACCTGTTTTTATTCAGGTGCCGTCTTTTAGGATTAAGATTCGCTTATTTCTTGTCTTCGCTTACTTCTTCGTAATCTACATCTGATACTCCATCCCCAGTTGTGCCTTCGCTAGATCCATTAGCATCCGGTCCAGCTTGAGCACCTTCGGCACCAGCAGAGTTATACATTTCGGATGAAGCAGCTTCCCAAGCTTTGTTCAAGCTATCCATCGCAGCGTCGATACCTTCGGTATTTTGTGCTTGATGTGCAGCTTTCAAGTTTGCAAGTGCAGATTCGATTCCTGATTTATTTCCTTCAGAAAGTTTATCGCCGTATTCTTTCAACTGCTTTTCAGTCTGGAACACTAGGCTATCTGCTTGATTTAGCTTATCAATTTTTTCTCTTTCGATCTTATCTGATGCAGCATTTGCCTCTGCTTCAGCTTTCATTCGATCGATTTCTTCTTTAGAAAGACCAGAAGATTCAATCTTTATTTTCTGCTCTTTTCCAGTTCCTTTATCCTTTGCAGATACATTGAGGATACCGTTGGCATCAATATCGAAAGTCACTTCGATCTGAGGTACACCACGCTGTGAAGGTGGAATGTCAGAAAGTTGGAATCTTCCGATAGCTCTATTGTCTTTAGCCATAGCACGTTCTCCTTGAAGTACGTGAATGTCTACCGCTGGCTGATTATCAGATGCGGTTGAGAACACTTCGGACTTCTTTGTTGGGATAGTGGTGTTAGATTCGATCAGTTTGGTGAATACACCGCCCATAGTTTCGATTCCTAAGGATAATGGAGTCACATCCAAAAGAAGGACGTCTTTCACTTCACCTGTCAATACACCACCTTGGATCGCAGCACCGATGGCTACTACTTCGTCAGGGTTAACACCTTTGGAAGGCTTCTTGCCAAAGAACTTCTCTACTTCTTCTTGAATTTTAGGGATTCGAGTGGAACCACCTACCAAGATCACCTCATCTATTTCCGAAGGATCCATTCCAGCATCTTTCAATGCTTTCTTGCATGGCTCCATTGATCTTTTGACCAAGTCATCAGTTAGTTGCTCAAACTTAGATCTGCTCAGGGTTCTCACCAAGTGCTTAGGACCAGTCTGCGTAGCAGTGATGTATGGCAAGTTGATTTCGGTTGATGCTGAACTTGAAAGCTCAATTTTAGCTTTTTCAGAAGCTTCTTTCAGTCTCTGAAGCGCCATTGGATCTTGTCTCAAGTCGATTTGCTCTTCAGACTTGAATTCTTCAGCAAGCCAATTCATGATCTTCTGATCGAAGTCATCACCACCCAAGTGTACGTCACCATTGGTTGATTTTACTTCGAATACGCCATCACCAAGTTCTAGTACTGAGATATCAAATGTACCACCACCAAGGTCATACACTGCGATTTTCATGTCCTGATTCTTCTTGTCCATACCATAAGCCAATGCTGCTGCAGTAGGCTCATTGATGATTCGCTTTACTTCAAGACCTGCGATCTGTCCAGCTTCTTTGGTCGCTTGACGTTCTGCATCATTAAAATATGCTGGTACTGTAATTACCGCTTCAGTTACAGGCTGTCCAAGGAAATCCTCTGCAGTGCTCTTCATTTTCTGAAGGATCATCGCTGAAAGTTCCTGTGGTGTATAAGAACGATCTCCGATTTTAACCGAAACAGTATCATTAGGACCTTTTTCTACTTTGTAAGGTGCATGTTTCTTCTCTTCGGTGATTTCCGAAAATTTCTTACCCATGAATCTCTTCACGGATGAAATGGTGTTTTGAGGATTGGTAATTGCCTGTCTTTTAGCAGGATCACCTACTTTACGTTCGCCATTTCCGTTGTCAAGAAAAGCCACAATTGATGGAGTGGTTCTTCTTCCTTCACTGTTTTGAATGACTACAGGTTCATTACCCTCCATTACAGCTACGCAGGAGTTGGTGGTACCCAAGTCAATGCCGATAATTTTTCCCATGATATAAATGATTTATAGTTTCTGATTTAATACAAGACCTCCTCTTCAAGCCATGTGCCATCCAGTATTTGGCTGGTTTTTGTGTCAGATTGTCAGAAAATTTGCCATTATCTTTTCATTTTTCTTCCGAAAATGTCAAGAATTGGATGACAGACTTTAATAACTGGCAGGTTTTTAGAGTTTTCAGACACCCTTGCAACTTTTGAATAAAGCCTTGCATCCTAAATAGTATGAGGAAGCTTTTAAATAATAGGAATCAAAAAGAGTTTTGGAGCTGGGCATTGGTGTTTTTCCTAGGATTACTTTTTATCAGAATTGATTGGCAGGATTATTTGGTTGCGCCACTTTGGAGGCATGTGAAATCTGTAGGGGCAGTATTCATTAATTTCTTCCAGTAATTAAGTGCAATTGCAGTTTACAGGACTTATTTTTGACCAATGGATGCAGCACTACGAGTTCAGGATATTTTTATCTACCCGATCAAGTCTATGAAGGGCATTCGATTGGAATCCGCCAAAGTTCTCGAACGTGGTTTTCAATACGACCGAAGATGGATGCTGGTCGATCGGGCAGGAGTATTCATTACACAGCGTATCCATCATCAGATGGCATTGATCCAAGTTGAATTGCAGGATAATCATCTTTTGGCGTCTAGCGAAATAAAGCAGGCTAATCCCATTCAAATCCCATTGGATTTTAAATTAGAAAGTCAAATTGAAGTAGAGGTTTGGGATGATCGAATGTTGGCGAATCTGGTTGATCCTTCTTTTGATCAATGGTTTTCGGAGGTCTTGGGAATTGATTGCCAATTGGTGGTCATGCCGGAATCTACTCAGCGGAAAGTTAGTCCCAAATATGCGGTCAATGGGGAATCTGTAAGCTTTGCCGACGGCATGCCTTATTTGATTATTGGACAAGAGTCTCTAAACCATCTGAATTCAAAATTAACTCAAGAGGTTGCGATGAATCGCTTCCGACCCAATATCGTGTTTTCAGGAGGTATAAGCTTTGTCGAAGACAGTTGGAAAAATATCAAAATCGGAAATGTAGATTTCTGTGTAGTGAAACCTTGCGCTCGTTGCGTATTAATAACCGTGGATCAGGAAACTGGTGAGAAAAGTAAAGAACCATTGAATACACTTGCGAGTTATCGAACTCTAAATAATAAAGTGTATTTCGGCCAAAATGCCCTAGCGCTACACGAAGGAGTCCTCCGGGTGGGGGATTCAATCCGATTGATATGATCAGTAAGAGATATTACAGACTTATAGCCCTTTGGGTACTGGCAGAAACTTTCCTCGGGGGATTGCTTCATGCCTTTCGAATTCCACTTACAGGGGTATTCATTTCCTGCTTTTCGGCATTATTTATTTCTTTGATTTATTCGTCTACTGGAAGCTCGAAGAAAGTAATCCATGCTACGCTGATTGTATTGGTATTTAAGATGCTACTCAGTCCTCATGCGCCATTAGGAGCATTTTTGTCAGTTGCCTTACAAGGTTCATTTGGAGCAGTTATCCTAGCATTGATTCCCTCACAAAAGGCAGGACGGATGCTGGTGACCGTATTTGCCTACATGCAATCTGCGACGATGAAGCTGATCAGCTTAACGATCATTTTTGGGATGGGCTTTTGGGATGCGCTAGATGAGTTTATGCTTTCCATTGTAGATTATTTTCCGTTTTTAGCTACTATTTTTAGTGCAAAAAATCTAGTGTTAAGCTACCTTGGAAACTATCTGGTAACAGGTATTATTGCGGGCTGGATGATCGGAAAAGTCACCTTGACTGCTAACCGAAATTCGCTGTCTTTAGGGAAAGAACCTGATGCTAATAACCAAATTAAAAAAAGAAAAATAAACTTTGAGTGGGCGTTGATTGCCGTTTTGGCAGTTATTTATTTTATCCCATTTATTCCTGCCTCGTTTAGAGAAATGAGTTTGAGAGCAGCGATAATACTTACTGCTTGGACTTTGATTTTAGGGCCTTTGGTGAAAAAAGCCCTTTTTACTTTTCTGGGAAGTAGAAAATCTAGTCTGCTTAGAGAAATTAATTTGATCGAGGGAATCCTTCCAGAAATGCGGATGAATCTTAAGATATCCTGGAGAGCGGCTTCAGGACAAAAAGCCTTTCAACGAATTCCGTTTTTTGTAAAAACATGGGTACAGATCAGTCTCTAAGTATCATCCTTCTCACTGGAGAAAAAAGAGCAGGAAAGACGACTTGGCTTCAAAAGCACAAATCAGATTCGGTAGGTTTTCTGAGTCCTTTAATTCAGGAAAAGCGGAATTTCCTGTTGATTCCTAGCCAAATAATATTCCCTATGGAGGAATCTAATGGGCAACTACTTGTAGGTAAATATTCCTTTTCAGCTAGTGCATTTGCAGCTGTAGAGCAGCATGTCCAGAGTCACTATCAAGCAGATGAACTGATTTTCGATGAAATCGGTCCACTTGAAATCCGAGGAGAAGGATTCTCGAGTTTATTAAAACAGACACTTCAAAACTATTCGGGCAAATTACTTATTGTCCTTCGTTCAGAGATCGTAAAACAAGCGATCGAAGCTTTCCAGCTTGATCGCTTTCCTATTACGGTGATAGATTTTGAACAGTTGAAGAATTCCGGCGAGACTGAACTCAATTATTGATAATTCTTTACGGTCTCGATGAATACTTTTACCATCGCTGGATCAATGTCAGGATAGACACCGTGGCCCAAATTAGCGATATGTCGCATTCCCTTAAATTGGTTCATCATTTCG
>JAFMBQ010000212.1 GCA_017858365.1 Algoriphagus sp.
CTGGACAGTTAAAAATGGCCATTTCAATCGGTTCGATAGAGGTCATTTCCAAAGTGATTCTCTACTATTTCCATGAGCGAGCTTGGGAAAAAGCTACAAAACCTTAAATCATGAAAAATAATTTGGAAGAAATCGAAAGTCAGTTGAACCTATTGCCTCCAGCATTAGGGTTGAAACTTATTTCTGAATTATTTCCAGGGAAAGTAACCTTTTCGAGCTCTTTGGGTCAGGAAGATCAGGTGATCACGCAGCTGATTGCCTTCCAAAACTTAAAGATTCAGATTTTCTCTTTGGATACCGGAAGGCTTTTCCCAGAGACTTTGGAGTTGCTGGCTCGGACCGAAGCCAAGTTTAAAACCAAGATTAGGGTCTATTATCCAGAAACTGCGGCTGTCGAAAATCTGGTGGACGCAAACGGGATTAATGGATTTTACGATTCAGTGGACAATCGGAAGAGCTGTTGTTTTGTACGAAAAGTGGAGCCTTTACGAAGAGCATTGGCAGGAAATGAAATTTGGGTGACTGGTCTTCGCGCTGAGCAATCGGCCAATCGATCCGAAATGAAACGAATCGAATGGGACGAGGGAAACCAGATTTTGAAATACAATCCATTGTTGGATTGGTCATTTGACGAAATGGTAGCATACATCGAAACAAATAAAATCCCCTACAATTCCTTACATGATAAAGGCTTTGTCAGTATAGGTTGCGCACCGTGCACTAGGGCGATCCTTCCAGAAGAAGATGCCCGCGCTGGTCGCTGGTGGTGGGAAGATTCGAAGAAGGAATGTGGGTTGCACGCTAAATAAGACTCAAGATTTCAGACATAAGATTCAAGACTTCGACATTCTATATTCAACATTCGATGTTCTTTATTGAAAAATTAGAAGATTGAAAAATTTGAAAATTAAGCTGAAAACGACCAGCTCTGAAAATGAAATAAAGAAGATAATATCAAATGATGAATGCTTAATATCGAACATCGAAGAAGGCGTACATCATACATCTTAAATCACATCTCATAAATGAACAGCCTATTAATACCTAATCCCAAAGAAGCAGAATCGATTCATATCCTTCGGGAGGTGGCGGCTCAGTTTGAGCGCCCGGTTTTGCTTTTTTCTGGGGGAAAAGATTCCATCACTTTGGTGAGATTGGCTCAAAAAGCTTTCTTTCCTGCCAAAATTCCTTTTCCGCTTTTGCATGTGGACACAGGACATAATTTTCCGGAGACGATCGCTTTCCGGGATAAGCTGGTAGCCGAACTTGGGCTTGAATTGATTGTTCGAAATGTGCAGGACTCCATCGATCAGGGTAAAGTTCGGGAAGAGCGAGGTCGCTATTCCAGCCGAAACTCACTTCAAACGACTACACTGCTTGATGCGATTGAGGAGTTTAAGTTTGATGCCTGTATCGGTGGTGCCAGACGCGATGAGGAAAAAGCGCGAGCCAAAGAGCGGGTATTCTCTGTACGAGATGATTTTGGACAGTGGGATGAGAAAAACCAGCGTCCGGAGCTTTTCGATATGCTGAATGGCAAAATTCATCTCGGACAAAATGTAAGGGTTTTCCCGATTTCCAACTGGACCGAATTGGATGTCTGGGAATATATCCGAACGGAAAGGATCGAGATCCCGAGTATTTACTTTGCTCACCTGCGTGCCGTGTTTTTCCGGGACGGAATGATCTGGACCGCTAATGAGCATGTATTTCGTGAAGTGCATGAGGAGGTAATCGAGCGGATGGTTCGATTTCGAACTGTTGGTGATATGACCTGTACTGCTGCGGTTCTTTCTGAGGCAGTTTCTTTGAATGATGTAGTAGCAGAGATTCGTGACTCTACTATTTCTGAGCGAGGTGCTCGAATCGATGATAAGCGATCTGAGGCGGCTATGGAAACGAGGAAGAAAGTTGGATACTTTTAGAAAAAGTATAAGGTCTCAAGTACAAAGTACCAAGTAGACTCGGAAGTCTACTGTGGTCTGTAGACCATGGGCTGATTTACTAATTACTAATAACTGAATAACATGTCTGAAAATAGAAAACTCATTAAAATCGCCACAGCTGGCTCCGTCGATGATGGCAAAAGCACCCTGATCGGACGCTTGCTATATGATACCAACTCGCTGACTTCGGATAAAATTGAAGCGATCGAGCGGAGTTCTAAGCAGCGGGGGTACGATTACCTGGATTTTTCGTTGGCTACAGACGGATTGGTAGCTGAGCGGGAGCAGGGTATAACTATCGATGTGGCGCATATTTACTTCAATACCAACAAGACCAATTTTATCGTAGCGGATACTCCTGGACATGTAGAGTACACCCGAAATATGGTTACAGGAGCATCTACTTCTCAGGTAGCTATAATCTTGATTGATGCTCGAAAAGGAGTGATTGAGCAGACTTATCGACATTTCTTCATCGCCAATCTGCTTCGAATTTCTCATGTGGTCGTAGCGATAAACAAAATGGACCTAGTCGGATATGATGAGGATATTTACCTGAAGATCAAATCAGATTTTGAAGTATTAGTTGGGAAAAGTGGTTTCCGAGAGGATCAGATTTCCTTCATTCCTGTATCTGCATTGAAAGGGGAAAACATTGCCAAGCAATCAGAAGAAATGCCATGGTATATAGGAAACACACTTTTACAGCACTTGGAGATATTGGAGCCAATAGACTTGGAAGAGAATTCTGTGGCACGATTCCCAATCCAATATGTGACTCGCCCTAAAACAGCCGCTTATCATGATTTCCGAGGATTTTCCGGAAAACTCTACGGAGGTAGTTTGAAAGTTGGGGATCAAGTGACGGTACTTCCCTCTGGAAATGAGACCAAGATCAAAAGCATTCATTTCTTTGATCAGGAATTTCAAGAAGCAGCAGCCGGTAGCTCGATTACGATCACCCTCGAAGATGAGGTCGATCTCAGTCGGGGCGATATGCTGGTGAAAAGTGGGATAGAACCTCAGAGCGAAAAGCAAATTTCAGCGACGATCTGTCAGGTAAACAACAAGGCCTTGAAAGTTGGAGACAAGTATATTCTGCAACATGGAGTAAATCGGGTTTTGGCAAAAGTAGATCAGATCGCGTCTCGAATTCACACCGATTTTTCTGGTACCGAGGAAGTTGAGCAGTTAAAACTGAATGATATCGGTAAGGTGAAGCTCAGGTTGAGCAAACCTATTCACGCGGATTCATATCTATCGAACAAATCAAATGGAAGCTTTATTCTTATTGATGAAGGTAGTTTCGATACGGTGAGTGTGGGATTTATTGATTAACCAGAAAGTCAGAAGTCTTAAGTGAGAAATCTGAAAGTAGAAATCACAAACTCAAAATACTAAAAACTAGGATTCTAATTTTAAGATCCTCCTATATCTAATACCCTACTTTTCCTATAGAGATATTAATATATTAAACTTATGCAAAGCTTTCGAACCGAATTAGAAAACCCGATTGTAGAACGAGATATTCTTGAGTTGGAGCAAAAAATCGCCCTTTTCCGTGAAGGAAAGATCGATGAAGAAAAATTTCGTAGCCTCAGGTTGGCTCGAGGAGTGTATGGACAGCGACAGCCTGGCGTGCAAATGATCCGAATCAAATTGCCCTATGGTCGGGTGAATTCGGCACAGTTGCGAAGGATTTGCAAGGTTTCCGAAGAATATTCAACCGGTCGCTTGCATATTACCACGCGTCAGGACATTCAGATCCATTATGTGAGTTTGGACAGAACACCTGAACTTTGGGCGGAACTCGAGCGAGATGATATCACGCTTCGGGAGGCCTGTGGAAATACCGTTCGAAATGTCACTGCATCTGAATTGGCAGGAATCGATCCTAAAGAACCTTTTGATGTGACCCCCTATGCGGATGCTACTTTTCGATATTTTTTGAGAAATCCTGTGAGTCAGGAAATGGGGAGGAAGTTCAAGATGGCTTTTTCCTCTTCCGAAGAAGACAATGCCTTGAGCTATTTACACGATTTGGGTTTTATACCCAAAGTTAAAGAAGTCGATGGCCAACAAATCCGAGGATTTAAAGTGCTACTTGGCGGGGGCTTAGGTTCACAGCCCCGGCATGCAGATTTAGTATATGATTTTCTGGAAACCGAACAGCTGATTCCATTTATTGAGGCTGTTTTGAGGATTTTTGATCGACATGGAGAGCGTGCCCGTAGGAATAAAGCCCGAATGAAATTCCTAGTGAAAGACTTGGGCTTGGATACATTCTTGGAACTTGTCGAAGCAGAAAAAATGGCATTGCCCTACAAGAATTATCCCATTGATACTACGGAATACGAAGCAAGCAAGACTCTTCCAAATCCGGAAATTCCTGCCTTGGACCAGGAGTTGGGATTGGGTTTTGACCTTTGGAAAGAGACGAATGTACTGCCGCAAAAGCAGGCTGGGTATGTGGCCATTGGAGTAAAAGTCCATTTAGGGGATTTTTACTTGGCTCAGGCTCGGGCCTTGGCGGACTTAGTAGAGCGCTTCGCAAATGATGAGATTCGTTTTACACTTCGTCAAAACTTCCTGATTCGGGATGTACGGGAAGAACTGGTTCCTTTCTTTTTTCAGGAATTGAAAAAGATTGGAATGGCAGATAGAGGGTACAATTCACTGGGAGATATTACGGCATGCCCGGGCACCGATACCTGTAATCTTGGAATCGCAAGCTCAACCGGAATTGCCGCCGAACTTGAAAAATTAATCCTCAACGAATATCCACATTACCTGAAAAGTCAGGATTTGGTCATCAAAATTTCAGGCTGTATGAATGCCTGTGGACAGCACAATATGGCGCATATCGGTTTTCAGGGCATGTCAATGAAAGCTGGAAAAACGGTAGTTCCTGCACTCCAAGTATTGCTTGGTGGTGGGAATCTTGGGGATGGAAATGGTCGATTCGCGGATAAGGTGACAAAAGTTCCCAGCCGTCGTGGGCCACAGGCTTTGCGTGTTTTGCTGGATGATTTTGAGAAAAATTCAAATGAGCAGGATTTTCTCAGCTACTATGATCACCAGGGTCAGATGTATTTCTATGAATTGCTGAAGGAGTTGGCGGATGCATCTACTTTGGAAGCAAATGAATTAGTGGATTGGGGTCATGAAGAGGCTTACAAAGTAGCGGTTGGAGTTGGCGAATGTGCGGGAGTGGTGATTGATTTAGTGGCGACTTTGCTGCTAGAGGCTTTGGAAAAATTGGAACTCGGTCAGGAAGCCTTGGCTGAAGGAAGATGGGCGGATAGTATTTACCATCATTATGCAGGCTTGATCAATTCCGCAAAAGCACTTTTACTAAGCGAAGACATCAGCACCAATAGCTATGCGAATATCATAGCGCAGTTTGATGAGGCTTTTGTAGCTACTGGCAAAATCAACTTAGGTGGAACTTTTGCAGAAAAAGTCTATGAAATCAATCAGCAAGAACCTACAGAAGAATTTGCAAAAACGTATGCTAAGCAAGCTTTTGAGATCTATGGTGTTTTGAAAAACTATCGGGAAGAGGAGGTAAACGCATGAGAAATTTGATTCATCCTAAAGTCACTTTGCTCGGAGCGGGTCCGGGAGATCCAGAATTGATCACGCTCAAGGGAGTACTAGCGTTGAACAAAGCAGATGTAGTCCTGTACGATGCCTTAATTGATCCAGTTTTATTGAAACATGCGCCTAAGTCTGCGATCAAGATTTTCGTCGGAAAGCGAGTTGGAAAACATTCATTGCCTCAGGAAGACACCAATCAACTTTGCGTCAGCCTAGCCAAAAAGCATGGGCATGTGGTACGATTGAAAGGTGGCGATCCCTTCGTTTTTGGACGTGGTGCCGAAGAGATTGAATACATCGAGGCTTTTGGAATTCAGACCGAACTGATCCCTGGGATAACTTCAGCCATTGCAGTTCCGGCTTCTGCCGGGATTCCGGTCACAAAGCGTGGAGTTTCCGAAAGTTTTTGGGTGGTGACTGGGACTACTACCGCTGGCGAACTTTCCTCAGATTTAGCTTTGGCCGCACAAAGTACCGCTACCGTCGTGATCTTGATGGGGACAAAAAAGCTTCCCGAAATTGTGGCTACTTACCAAAAAGCCGGAAAGGGAAACTTACCAATAGCCATTATCCAAAGTGGAACCACCCGGGAGGAACAGATCACGGCAGGTTATATAACTGATATTTCTCAAAAAGCTTTAGAAAATCGCGTCGAGGCTCCGGCAATTATAATTGTGGGGGAAGTGGTGAGAGAGAGCTTGAAGTTGGCAGAGATTTACCGAGATGTAGTAAAGTACAACCTTTGAGGTGTCATTTCGAATGAGGGTCCGATTAGAAATCTCCTCGAAGGTTTCTAATTATTTTGCTTTTCAACTTTATCACCTAACGACTTTCTGTGCCATGCTGCTTTTCCAGGATCGGCATCTACTAGTAATAGGTTCAGCCTCTAGAGACGCAGGCTAACTGAAAACCCCGAACACCGAATGTTGAATTTCCACTATTGAAGTACAGCTATTCCAAATCTATTGTCTTGATTCTAAACTCTTCATACTTATAAAATGAACCACCTCTATCCCATCTTCCTCAAAGCACATGAACTTAATATCCTGCTGGTAGGCGGAGGATTTGTTGGGACGGAGAAACTTGAATTTCTACTCAAGTCCAGCCCAAATGCTCAGGTGACTGCGGTTTCGAAGGCCTTCAATCCAGAATTTTTAGAATTGGCTGAACTGGCAGAAACGGTGACTTTGATCGAAGATGTATTTGATGAAAAGTATCTGGGAGGGAAGCATATTGTGATCGCGGCGACCAATGATAAAGCAGTAAATCGACAGATTCGGAATGAATCCAAGGAGCGTTTTCTCTTGGTAAATGTGGCCGATACGCCTGAGCTCTGTGATTTTTACTTGGGAGGAATTGTCACCAAAGGCAATCTCAAGATCGCCATCAGCACCAATGGAAAGTCGCCGACCGCAGCCAAGCGAATTCGCCAACTTTTGGAAGAAGTACTTCCCGATGAATTGGATGATTTACTTGAAAATCTCAATACTTATCGGGCTACTTTAAAAGGAGACTTTGAATATAAAGTCAAAGCGATGAATGAAGCGACAGAAGGATTGGTGAAAAGAAGAAGTTTAAATTCAGAAGGCTGAAATCAGTCTAATTTTTGCTTTATGTTCCGATTATGTGCAAATGCCCACATTTTAGGTTCCTAATATGTGAAAAACACCCAATTTAAACTAGTTTTTTGAGCGGAATACTTAATTAGGTCTTGTTAGTTTGATTTAAAATAGTTGGCTCTAGGTGGAATATAGTGGGTAGTCGAATTTGAGTTTACCCGCGATGAAG
>JAFMBQ010000213.1 GCA_017858365.1 Algoriphagus sp.
TTGCAGATCAGTTGGTAAACTTGACTGTAAAAGAAGTTAAAGAATTGACAGATATCCTTAAGGACCAGTATGGCATTGAGCCTGCTGCTGCTGGAGCAGTAGTAGTTTCAGGTGGCGCTGGTGCTGGAGAAGCTGCAGCTGAAGAAGAGAAAACATCCTTCGATGTGATCTTGAAAGCAGCTGGTGCATCTAAGCTGGCAGTTGTAAAGCTTGTTAAAGAATTAACTGGTCTTGGTCTTAAAGAGGCAAAAGATTTAGTGGATTCAGCTCCTAAGGCACTTAAAGAAGGCGTTTCAAAAGACGAAGCTGAAGGCTTGAAGAAGTCTTTGGAAGAGGCTGGTGCTGAAGTAGAGATTAAATAATTTGCTTAGCCAAGACTATTAGGTTGAGGCTCGGCACCTAAGACCTGACTATATTAGTCAGGTCTTTTCCTGTTTGTGCACAGGTATTAAATTGCATTATTCCAAGCGAAAATTGTCTTATTTCGCTAAATTAATTTCACCATAAACATACACTACCGTGGCTATCAAGAATCAAACCGAAAGGAAAAGTTTCTCCTCCATTAAGGTGGTCAAAGACTATCCGGATTTTCTAGATATTCAGCTGCAGTCATTCAAAGACTTTTTTCAGTTGGATACCCCTGCAGAAAAGCGACGGGCAGACGGCTTATTTAAAGTATTCGCAGAAAACTTCCCGATCAGTGATTCCAGAGAAAATTTCACTTTGGAATTTATTGATTACGCAGTAGACCCTCCAAAATACAGTGTCAGCGAATGTATTGACCGTGGATTGACCTACTCTGTACCTCTAAAAGCAAAGCTAAGATTGCTTTGTCATGATGAGGATAATGAGGATTTCGAGACAATCGAACAAGAAGTATTCTTAGGTAATCTTCCGTATATGACGGAGAAAGGCTCATTTGTGATCAATGGTGCGGAGCGAGTAATCGTGTCTCAGCTTCACAGATCACCAGGTGTTTTCTTCGCGCAGAGCAAGCATACCAATGGTACTAAGCTTTATTCTGCAAGAATTATCCCATTTAAAGGTTCTTGGATTGAATTTGCTACTGATATTAATAATGTCATGTATGCTTACATTGATCGTAAGAAAAAATTTCCAGTTACCACTCTTTTAAGATCAATAGGGTATGGTACTGACAAGGATATTCTAGATCTTTTTGGTCTTTCTGAAGAAATACCGACTACTAAAACTGCTTTGAAAAAAGTGGCAGGAAGAAAACTTGCTGCACGTGTTCTTAGAACTTGGGTAGAAGATTTCGTGGATGAGGATACAGGAGAGGTAGTTTCAATAGATAGAAATGAAGTCTTACTTGAGCGGGATACCATCCTAACTGAAGAAGACATTGAGATGATTTTGGATTCGGGTTCAAAAAGCATCATCCTAAACCGGGAAGATGTCAATGTAGCGGAATTCTCAATCGTATATAATACACTACAAAAAGATGCTTCTAACTCTGAAAAAGAGGCTGTTGAAGTCATTTATCGTCAATTGAGAAACACCGAGGCTCCTGATGAAAATACAGCTCGTGAAGTAATTCATAGCTTGTTTTTCTCAGATAAGCGGTATGATCTAGGTGAAGTAGGACGATACAGAATCAATAAGAAGCTTGGTCTTGATATTGATCCTGAGAAAATTGTATTGACTAAAGAAGATATTATCTATATCGTAAAGTATTTGATCGGATTGATCAATTCCAAAGCGGTTGTCGATGATATTGATCACTTGAGCAATAGACGAGTAAGAACTGTAGGCGAGCAGCTTTACAGTCAATTTGGCGTGGGTCTTGCCCGTATGTCGAGAACGATTCGAGAAAGAATGAACGTTAGAGATAACGAAGATTTCAAGCCAGTTGACTTGATCAATGCAAGGACTCTTTCGTCTGTGATCAACTCATTCTTTGGTACAAATCAGCTTTCTCAATTTATGGATCAAACCAATCCATTAGCTGAATTGACTCACAAGAGACGATTATCAGCTTTGGGTCCAGGAGGTCTTTCACGAGAAAGAGCAGGGTTCGAGGTACGTGATGTCCATTACACTCACTATGGTAGACTTTGTACGATCGAAACACCAGAAGGGCCAAATATTGGTTTGATATCTTCGCTTTGCGTGCATGCGAAAGTAAATTCTATGGGATTCCTTGAGACTCCTTATAGAAGAGTAAAGGATGGTAAAGCTGGTATGAAGTCGGAGGATATTGTTTTCCTAACGGCCGAAGAAGAGGATGATCATAACATCGCTCAGGCAAATGCTCCTTTAAATGATTCAGGTAAATTTATCAACGAAAAAGTAAAGGCAAGATTTGAGGGGGATTTTCCAGTATTGGAGCCTTCAGAGATTACTTATATGGACGTCGCTCCTAATCAAATCGTATCTGTTGCGGCTTCATTGATTCCATTCTTGGAGCATGATGATGCAAATAGAGCCTTGATGGGATCAAACATGCAGCGTCAGGCAGTTCCTCTTCTTAAAGCTGAAGCTCCAATTGTGGGTACAGGTTTGGAAGCAAAAGCAGCTGTAGACTCTAGATCATTGATTATTGCTGAGGCAGATGGTGTTGTTGATTATGTAGATGCACGAAAAATTGTCATCAAATACGATTTATCTGAAGACGAGTTATTGGTCAATTTTACTGACGAATACAAGTCTTATAATTTGATTAAATTTAGAAGAACTAACCAGGATACTACAATCAACCTTACCCCGCTCGTCCTTAAAGGAGACCGGATCAAAAAAGGTCAAGTACTAGTAGAAGGTTATTCTACCAATAATGGAGAACTTGCTTTGGGTAAAAACCTCAAAGTGGCTTACATGCCATGGCAAGGATATAACTTTGAGGATGCGATCGTAATTTCTGAGCGAGTTGTTCGTGAAGACGTTTTCACTTCCATCCACGTGGAAGAGTTCCAACTTGAAGTACGTGATACAAAAAGAGGTGAGGAGGAGTTAACTTCTGAAATCCCTAACGTATCTGAAGAGGCTGTTAAAAACTTGGATGAGAACGGGGTTATCAGCATTGGTGCTGAGGTTAAAGAAGGCGATATTATTATTGGTAAAATCACTCCAAAAGGTGAAACTGATCCTACTCCAGAAGAGAAATTACTTCGTGCAATCTTTGGTGACAAAGCTGGCGATGTGAAAGATGCTTCTTTGAAGGCATCTCCTTCCTTAAATGGTGTCGTAATAGAAACCAAACTTTTCTCAAGACCTAAGAAAGACAAAGATAACAGAGCGAAGTCAAAGGCTGAGGTTGAGAAGTTGAAAGGAAAATACGGCAAAGATCTAGCTGCGATAAGAGCTAGAATGATCAATAAGCTAGTGACAATCTTGGATGGTAAAACATCTCACGGAGTTAGACATAAGTTTGGCGATGAGATTGTTTCAAAAGGGACTAAGTTCAGTGCAAAAAACATTGAAAGCAACCTCTTTCCGGCAAAGAATCCTTATAGAGATGAAAGTAATTATAACGTTCCAGAGGAAGCAAACTTAATTTCGGATATCATCCTTGATGATTGGACTAAAGATGAGCATACCAATAAAATGGTGCTTCACTTAGTGAAAAACTTCGTCAATTCAAGAAATGAGATCAGTGGTAACTTCAAGCGAGAGCGATTTACCCTTGAGGTAGGAGACGAGCTTCCTGCAGGTATTGTACAGCTTGCCAAAGTCTACATTGCTAAAAAGCGAAAGCTTAAAGTTGGTGATAAGATGGCGGGTCGTCACGGAAACAAAGGAATCGTAGCTCGTATTGTAAGAGACGAGGATATGCCTTTCCTTGAGGATGGAACTCCAATGGATATTGTATTGAATCCCCTTGGTGTACCTTCTCGAATGAATATCGGACAGATCTTTGAAACTGTACTTGCTTGGGCTGGTCAGAGACTTGGTAAAAAGTATGCTACGCCGATTTTCGATGGCGCTACTTTGGATGAAGTTTCTCATGAATTAGAGTTGGCAGGACTTCCAGCATATGGAAGAACGTATCTCTATGATGGCCTATCTGGAGTTAAATTTGATCAGCCTATTACAGTAGGTGTTTCCTACATGTTGAAGCTTGGTCACTTGGTAGATGACAAGATGCACGCAAGATCAATCGGACCTTACTCGTTAATTACGCAGCAGCCATTGGGTGGTAAAGCTCAATTCGGTGGACAGCGTTTCGGAGAAATGGAAGTTTGGGCATTAGAGGCATTTGGTGCTTCTCACGTTCTTCAAGAAATCCTGACTGTAAAGTCTGATGATGTAATCGGTAGAGCAAAAGCTTATGAAGCGATTGTGAAGGGTGAAAACCTTCCTAAACCTAACATTCCTGAATCATTCAATGTATTGGTTCACGAGTTAAGAGGTTTGGCTCTTGAAATTACCTTAGATTAATTAAGTGAATTGGGTCCGCAAGGGCCCTTTACCTATCTTCAAAAAACTATGGCGTTCAGAAATAATAAAAAACTTAATAATGATTTTTCAAGAGTCACTATTAGCTTGGCCTCTCCAGAATCTATTCTGGATAGTTCCAATGGTGAAGTGACTCAGCCAGAGACGATCAATTACAGAACTTATAAGCCTGAAATGGGTGGTTTGTTCTGTGAGCGAATCTTTGGTCCAGTAAAAGACTGGGAATGTCATTGTGGCAAGTACAAGCGCATCAGGTATAAAGGAATCATTTGCGACCGTTGTGGGGTCGAGGTGACTGAGAAGAAAGTTCGAAGAGAGCGGATGGGACACATCGAATTGGTGGTGCCTGTTGCTCATATTTGGTATTTCAAATCTCTACCAAATAAAATTGGGTATTTGTTGGGTCTGCCTACCAAGAAACTAGATCAAATCGTTTATTATGAGCGATATGCTGTAGTTCAAGCTGGTATCAAAGCTGAAGAAGGTGTTCAATATCTTGACTTCTTAACAGAAGACGAGTACTTGGATATCATGGATAAGCTTCCAAAAGAAAACCACATGTTGGACGATGGGGATCCTAATAAATTTATCGCCAAGATGGGAGCTGAAGCTCTTGAAATGCTTTTGGCCAGAATTGATTTAGATGACTTATCGTACTCTCTTCGTCACCAGGCGGCTACAGATACTTCTCAGCAACGTAAGGCGGAAGCTTTGAAGCGTTTGAAAGTTGTTGAAGCTTTCCGTGATGCACGAACCCGTATCGAAAACCGCCCTGAGTGGATGGTAGTTCGTATGGTTCCAGTGATTCCACCGGAATTGCGTCCATTGGTTCCTTTGGATGGTGGTCGTTTTGCGACTTCTGATTTGAATGACCTTTATAGAAGAGTAATCATTAGAAATAACCGTCTGAAGCGATTGATAGATATTAAAGCTCCGGAAGTAATCTTAAGAAACGAAAAGCGAATGCTTCAGGAAGCTGTTGATTCACTTTTTGACAACTCAAGAAAAGTAAATGCGGTAAGATCTGATGGAAACCGTGCCTTGAAGTCCCTTTCCGATATGTTGAAAGGTAAGCAAGGTCGTTTCCGTCAAAACTTACTCGGAAAGCGTGTGGATTATTCCGGCCGATCAGTGATCGTTGTAGGTCCTGAATTGAAGCTTCACGAGTGTGGTCTTCCTAAAAATATGGCAGCTGAGCTTTTCAAACCTTTTATCATTCGTAAATTGATTGAGAGAGGAATTGTAAAGACTGTAAAATCTGCTAAGAAAATTGTAGATCGCAAAGATCCGGTTGTTTGGGATATTTTGGAAAACGTATTGAAAGGGCACCCTGTGCTCCTCAACCGTGCTCCAACACTTCACAGGTTGGGTATCCAAGCATTCCAACCAAAATTGATCGAAGGAAAAGCAATCCAGCTTCATCCATTGGTATGTACTGCGTTCAACGCCGATTTTGATGGTGACCAGATGGCTGTTCACGTACCACTCGGACATGAGGCGATTTTGGAAGCTTCTACATTGATGCTTTCTTCACACAATATCCTTAACCCGGCCAATGGTGCTCCGATTACGGTGCCATCTCAGGACATGGTTTTAGGACTTTATTATGTGACTAAAGGAAAGAGATCTACTCCAGAAGAGCCGGTAGCAGGAGAGGGAATGACATTCTACAGCACGGAAGAAGTGATTATTGCAATGAATGAGGAGAAAATCTCTAAGCATGCAAATATCAAGTGTAAAGTGAATGTTAGAGATGCTGAAGGCACAATCACGAGCCAAATTATCGATACCGTAGCTGGAAGATTGGTCTTCAATCAGTTTGTTCCGGATGAGGTAGGTTATGTGAATGAGCTTTTAACAAAGAAAAAGCTGCAGCAAATTATTGCAACTGTAGTAAAAGTTTGTGGTATGGCTCGTACTGCTCAATTCTTAGATGATATCAAGCACCTTGGATTCCAAATGGCATATAAGGGTGGTTTGTCTATGGGATTGAATGATGTTATTATTCCTGCTGAGAAAGAGCCTATGATTGCGAAAGCAAAAGAAGAGGTGGATCAGGTTTGGAATAACTACTTAATGGGTCTGATCACAGATAACGAAAGATATAATCAAGTAATTGATATATGGACTCGAACCAACTCTAATTTGACTAATAATCTTATGAAGCAGATGGAAGAGGATAAACAAGGTTTCAATGCTATTTATATGATGATGCACTCAGGAGCCAGAGGTTCTAGAGAGCAGATTCGTCAGCTTGGAGGAATGAGAGGATTGATGGCTAAGCCACAGAAAAACCTTCAAGGATCTGTAGGTGAAATCATCGAAAATCCAATTCTATCCAACTTCAAAGAAGGATTGGATGTATTGGAGTATTTCATCTCTACACACGGTGCACGTAAAGGTCTTGCCGATACTGCATTGAAAACTGCGGATGCTGGATATCTTACCAGAAGATTGGTGGATGTTGCTCAGGATATGATCATCACAGAAGATGACTGTGGTACTTTGAGAGGACTAATTGTTCAGCCTTTGAGGGATAATGACGAGATCGTGGAGCCGCTTTCTGAGCGAATCTTAGGCCGAGTTTCTGTTCACGATCTATATGATCCAGTTACTGATCAATTGATAGTAGAATCTGGTTCTGAAATCGATGATGAAGTGGCCCGAATCGTAGATGATTCTACAATCGAAGAAGTTGAAATTAGATCTGTTTTGACTTGCGAAACTCGTAGAGGCGTATGTGCGAAATGTTATGGTAGAAATCTTTCTACTGGGAATATGGTACAGGAAGGCGAATCTGTTGGTGTAATTGCAGCTCAATCAATTGGTGAGCCAGGTACTCAGCTGACACTTCGAACGTTCCACGTGGGTGGTACAGCTTCTAACTTGGCTGTTGAAGCTTCAGTTCTTGCGAAGTTTG
>JAFMBQ010000214.1 GCA_017858365.1 Algoriphagus sp.
GGTAGTAAAGATTTGCCATGTCAAATGTATGTTACTTTGAGATGTGGCATTGTTCATTCATTTTCATTAGTTCCAGATGCGACTGGCAAGTCAAACAAAGGGAGACCCAGATCCATTTTATTAGCACATGAAATGAAAGGATACAGACATTTAGTTGCTTCCAATAATTGTGAGATGGATTCCGTTATATTTACTGCCGAGCAATTTGCAAAAGATATTAAGGAAACAATTCATATAATATTTCAAAAAGCAACCACTGAAAAAAGTTTAGAAAACCAGATTACAGAACATGTAAATAAATTTCCACCTATAGCAGGTAAAAACCTGATTCCATCGTCAATATAAACTAGATTACCATGTCACTTCAGTGCGGATTTTATACTCAACCTATTATGGTGGAATTGTTTCATTCTTCCAATCAAAACAGCAAGCTGTATATTAAAAACAGTTTTGAAGAAGTTGTGCTCAATGAAAATTCTGCTATTAAGGATTATACTTGGATAAATGCGTTCTTCTGAATTAAATAGTTTATCTTTAATCAAATATAAAAAAAAACGATCCTTCGCTAATATATACCAAAATGAGCGGCTGTGCGAAAAATTGAATCGGGTATAAGCTAGTTACCACGAATGCTAAAAAGACAGTCAACATGACCCAAGCAATGACTAAAAATAGACTCGACATACAGACCATATCGACTAAGCGGACAGACTTTCAAACTGACCGTTTTTTGTTATTGGGACGAGTGATACAGAAAAAAGAAAAAACCCTCCTTTCGCATTTTTTAAAGTTTCTTTTAGCCAACTGCACAAATGATATTTTTTTTGTCAATACACAGGGTAATAATTCATATTTTGTACCTGTTGTAAATAATATTTTATAAATGAAAAAAATTGACGGAACACCAAAGACAATCAGAGAGCTATTTACAGGAGTTAAATATACAATTCACTACTACCAGCGTGAGTACCAATGGCAGACAAAACAAATTGAAGAACTCATTGACGACTTAACCGAAGAATTTTTCGAGTTTTATTCACCTGAAGACGAGCGAAAAAAGGTATTGAGTTATGGTCATTATTTCTTAGGTTCAATTGTATTAACTGCTGATGACAATGCAATTATAGATGGGCAACAAAGGCTTACTTCGTTAACGCTTTTACTAATATACTTGTATCATCATTTAGAAAATGAAAAAGAAAGAGCGGATGTATTACCCTTGATTTATTCAAGGCGCGCTGGAGAAGAAACATTTAATATTCATGTGCCTGAAATGCCTGAACGCTATGATGTAATGAACGCATTACTTCAGGATGAATACATGGATGTTACGAAACATTCAGAAACAATACGAAACATCTACCATCGCTATGCAGACATCAAAGCTATTATGAATGATACCTTGCCCAAAGCGGCATTGGATGTTTTTAAGGACTGGCTTATTGATAATGTGGACTTTATCAGAATAGTAGCACAAACCGAACAGGATGCTCACAAAATATTCGTTTCAATGAACGACAGAGGCTTGAGTTTAACACCAACCGAAATGTTGAAAGGTTATTTACTGAGCAAAATTGAAAATGATAGTGTTCGACAACAAGCAAACGACCTTTGGAAAAAAAGAATACTTGAATTAAAAGGTTTAGGCAAGGAGGAAGAAAGCGATTTTATTAAAAACTGGATTCGTTCTCAATACGCAGAAACAATAAGAGAAAGAAAGAAAAACGCCTTGCCAGGCGATTTTGATATTATTGGTACTGCCTTTCACAAATGGGTTAGGGAACACAATACGCAAATGAAATTGGTGAGGAGCAAAGACTTTGAAGACTTTGTTTTAAAGCAGTTTGATAAGTTCAGTCAGATTTACCTTGACTTAAAAAAGTATTCGTTGACCCTTACTAAAGGCTTTGAATATGTTTTCTATAATGCCGACAGAAACTTCACTCTCCAATATCAATTAATTCTTGCTGCGATTGACCCTTCGGAAACCAAAGAAGAATCAGACAAAAAAATAAAATTGGTTTCTTGCTTTTTGGATTTGTACTTCACTCGTAGAATTTTCAATTACAAAACCGTTGACTATTCTTCCATTGTTTACAATGTATTTATGCTTTCTAAAAGAATCAGAAGAAAACCACTGCCTGATTTGTTAGATGTATGTAAACAAGAAATTACAGGAATGGAATTTCAATTGGAAACCATTGATGAATTCCGCTTGAATGGTTGGACTATCCGATACATGCTTCATATCCTTTCTCGTGTTACTGATTACATTGAAACACAAAGTGGCATTCCTTCTAATTTTAATAATTATATCAACAGGGAAATTAAAAACCCTTATGATATTGAACACATCATTTGTGACCACCACGACTGGTTTGTAGCCGAGTACCCTGAAAAAGAAATATTTGATAGACATCGCAGTAAGTTTGGTGGCTTACTGCTTTTGCCAATGGACAAGAACAGAAGCTTGAACGATTTAACATTTGACAAAAAGCTACCGATTTACTTTGGCGAAAATTTATTGGCAAAATCATTAAACAGCGACTGCTATCAGAACAACCCGCAATTTAAGCGTTTCTGTGAAGCTGAAAATTTGCAATTCAAAGCCTACGCTGCATTTGACAAAGAAGCTCTACTTGAAAGACAAGAATTGTATGAGGAATTAGCAAAGAAAATATGGGGCATCAATAAATTAGACGAACAAGCGAATTAAAAAATAGAGTTAAACGAATTGAATTATAAACCATGAACCAATCTGTACACAATAAATCAATTTCCTTCATTTGGTCAATAGCTGACGATTGTTTGCGTGATGTTTATGTGAGAGGGAAATACCGTGATGTAATTTTACCAATGGTGGTACTTCGTAGACTCGATGCTTTGCTTGAACCAACAAAAGCAGCCGTATTGGAAGAATTAGTTTTTCAAAAGGAAGAAGCAAAGTTTACAGAATGGGACGAAAACGGTTTAAGACAAGCCAGTGGTTATGTGTTTTACAACACCAGCGAATGGACATTGCAACGCTTACACGACACAGCTACCAATAACCAACAAATACTGCAAGCTAATTTTGAAGATTACTTGAACGGCTTTAGCGGAAATGTGAAAGAGATCATTGAGAAATTTAAACTCAAAAGTCAGGTTCGTCACATGGCTTCTAAAGATGTTTTATTGAATGTGTTGGAGAAATTCACTTCGCCTTACATCAACCTTACCCCTTTTGAAAAGAATGATCCTGAAGGTCGTAAACTGCCACCTTTAACGAATTTAGGAATGGGCTATGTGTTCGAGGAATTGATTCGAAAATTTAACGAAGACAATAACGAAGAAGCCGGTGAGCACTTTACACCTCGTGAAGTTATTGACCTTATGACGCATATTATTTTTGAACCAGTAAAAAGCAAACTTCCACCTGTAATGACCATCTACGACCCTGCTTGTGGCAGCGGTGGAATGCTCACCGAATCGCAGAATTTTGTAAAAGATGAAGAAGGCGAAATAAAAGCAAAAGGTGACGTGTATTTGTATGGCAAGGAAATCAACGATGAAACTTATGCCATTTGCAAATCGGATATGATGATCAAGGGCAACAACCCGGAAAATATTCGTGTTGGTTCAACCCTAAGCACTGATGAATTTGCTGGAACTACCTTTGACTTCATGTTATCTAATCCGCCTTATGGAAAATCGTGGGCAAGTGAGCAAAAATATATCAAAGATGGCAAGGAGATCATTGATTCACGTTTTCAAATAAAACTCAGGAACTATTGGGGCGTTGAAGAGGCTGCGGATGCAACACCTCGTTCATCGGACGGGCAATTGCTTTTTCTAATGGAGATGGTGAATAAAATGAAGCCGTTAACTCAAAGTCCTTTGGGTTCAAGAATTGCTTCCGTTCACAATGGCAGTAGCTTGTTTACGGGTGATGCCGGTGGTGGCGAAAGCAATATTCGCAGATACATTATTGAAAACGATTGGCTGGAAGCCATTGTACAAATGCCCAATAACTTGTTTTACAATACGGGCATTACTACTTATATCTGGATATTGAGTAACAACAAAACACCAAACCGTAAAGGAAAAGTGCAATTGATTGATGGAGGACTACTCTTCCGTAAGCTGCGTAAGAACTTGGGAAATAAAAACTGTGAGTTTGCTCCCGAACATATTCGTGAAATAGTTTCGGTATATGAAAATATGCAAGCGGTTGACCGTGTCATACAACCTGAAACCAATGAGGAACAAGGCATAGCAGCTCAATTATTTGATAATACAGATTTCGGTTATTACAAAGTAACTATTGAACGACCTAAACGATTAAAAGCACAATTTACCACTGAGCGCATTGCGGAATTACGTTTTGATAAATCTTTGCCTGAACCAATGATTTGGGCTTATGAAACCTTTGGAGAAAAGATTTATACGGACATTGCCAAACATGAAAAAGAAATTACTGAATGGTGCGAAAAAAATGAGCTAAATCTTAATGCCAAACAAAGTAAAACTTTAGTAAGTGAAGTACTTTGGACAAAGCAATTGGAATTGCTAAACACCGCCACCGAATTAATGCAAGCCATTGGAACCGATGAATACAACGACTTTAATGTCTTTAAAGAAAAGGTTGAAGAGGTATTGAAGGCTAAGAAAGTAAAATTATCTTCTTCCGAAAAGAACGCCATTTTAAATGCCGTAAGCTGGTACGATGCTGCAGCCGAAAAAGTAATCAAAGGCACTGTGAAATTAACCGGCGATAAACTGGAACAATTGTTAGCGCATTTAAATTGTACAGAAACCGAGCTGGCCAACCATGGCTATTTTGCAACCGACAAAAAAGGCGAATATCTGGAGTATGAAACCGAAAGTGATTTGCGGGATACCGAAAATGTGCCTCTGAAAGAAAACATTTACAGCTACTTTTTGCGAGAAGTAAAACCACACGTAGCTGAAGCCTGGATAAACCTCAATGCTACCAAAATAGGCTACGAAATAAGTTTCAATAAATACTTTTACCGCCACAAACCACTGCGTGACATGGAAGAAGTTAGCAGCGATATTTTGAAACTGGAAGCATTGAGCGATGGTTTGATTCGTGAAATTTTAAATCTTGACATGTAATGCCTAAAAACAAGACGATACAAGTTCAGAATATCCCCATTGCTGTAAGTACAGATGGTGGTCACGATTTCATCTGTCTGACTGATATGGCAAATGCCAAAGAAGGAGAAAGCCGTGCAGCAGATATCATTAAAAACTGGTTGAGAAACAGATACACCTTAGAATTTTTGGGTACTTGGGAACAGATGCATAACCCTGATTTTAAAGTGGTCGAATTTGACCACTTTAAAATGCAAGCAGGCCTGCCAAGCTTTGTGCTAAGTGTGAGCGAATGGATAGAAAAAACAAATGCGAAAGGCATGACCGTGAAAAAAGGTAAGTATGGGGGCACTTATGCCCATGTAGATATTGCTTTTGAATTTGGTTCCGCTATCAGCGCCTCTTTTAAATTATACCTCATCAAAGAATTCCAACGATTAAAGGAAGATGAAAACAACCGTTTGCAGCTTACCTGGAATCTGCACAGAACATTGAGTAAAATAAACTACCAGATACATACCGATGCCATAAAAGAACATATTATTC
Source organism: Algoriphagus sp. (assembly GCA_017858365.1). Classification (GTDB taxonomy): domain Bacteria; phylum Bacteroidota; class Bacteroidia; order Cytophagales; family Cyclobacteriaceae; genus Algoriphagus. Next base: position 5,644 of record JAFMBQ010000214.1, read on the forward strand.
CCGACATCCTTTCTAAGGAACAAGCTGCACAAGTATATGCCAGCGAAGCAGATGTGCTCAACGTGGCACTTTTTGGTAAAACTGCCAAACAATGGCAAACCGAAAATCCCGATGCCGAAGGCAATATGAGAGACCAAGCCACTATTGAACAACTATTGGTTTTGGCTAATTTGGAAAGTTTGAATGCTGAGTTTATAAAAATGAAGTTGCTACAGACAGATAGATTGATAAAATTGAACCAAACGGCCATTACCCAATTAAAAGCGATTTTGGGAAGACCACAAATCAAAAAATTGATATAAAATGCTTAAAGATTTGATACCATTGGCCGAACAGATTCAGGCATTACATCGCGAAGCCTACTGGCAATACTTGCCGAAAGTAGAGGCTTTGATCAAAAGCAATATTCAAGATGATAACACCATTCAAGCATTGCTGGATGGATTATTGGATTTTTGTGGAGAGGAAAAGATTCTTTTGCTCTTCAAAAAACTGTGCCAATACTATTGGGCTATTAACCCACAAGCCACCGCCGAGTACATTCATTTTTACCGTGAAATTTTTGATGCTGAATGCCATGAAAACTAACATGCAAAAATACCCTGCTTATAAAGATTCTGGAGTGGAATGGCTGGGGGAAATTCCAAGCCATTGGCATTCAAAACCGTTATATACCATTGGGCAAGTTGTTTCTGAAATAAATAATCAGGACAGAGAATTATTGTCGGTATATTTAGAAAGAGGCGTAATTAAATTTTCTGATGTAACAGAAAAAAGAACCAATGTTACAAGTGAAGATTTGTCGAAATACCAGTCCGTAGAACCTGGATACTTAGTTTTAAACAACCAACAGGCTTGGCGAGGATCGGTTGGTGTTTCAAAACATAGTGGAATAATAAGTCCAGCATATATTGTATTGGCATTGTCGAATAAGATAAATTCTGATTTTGCGAATTATTTGTTTAGAGATGGCATAATGGTTTCTCTTTACTTAATTTGTTCGAAAGGAGTTGGCACAATTCAGCGCAATTTATATTGGCCACAATTGAAAAGAGCCAATGTTTGCTTTCCACCCCTCCCCGAACAAACCGCGATTGCCGCCTTTCTTGACCGCAAAACAGCCTTGACAGACCAAGCTATTGGCATCAAACAAAAACAAATTGAACTGCTTAAAGAACGCAGGCAAATACTCATACACAATGCTGTTACGCGTGGGCTAAACCCCAATGTAAAACTAAAAGACAGCGGAGTGGAATGGATTGGGGAGATACCTGAGCATTGGGAAGTAAAGCGATTGAAAAATGCTACAAAAATATTTAGAGGTAAATTTACGCACCGTCCAAGAAATGATGAACGTTTGTATGACGGGAAATATCCATTTTTTCAAACAGGTGATGTCGCAAAAGCAGGAAAGTATCTTTTTGAGTACAGGCAGACACTAAATGATTTTGGATTAAGAGTTTCAACCTTATTTCCTAAAGGCACAATTGTAATAACTATAGCCGCCAACATTGGAGATATTTCAATATTAGATGTTGATGCTTGTTTTCCTGATAGTATTGTTGGATTTAAACCTATGAATTTTATTGAACGAGATTTTCTCTATAATTCGCTTTTAGTTATGAAAGAACAGTTTATGAGTTCTACAATAAAAAACACCCAAATGAATTTGAACGTAGATAGAATTGG
>JAFMBQ010000215.1 GCA_017858365.1 Algoriphagus sp.
TCTTTCCAAAGGTATGCGCCAAAAAGTATCGATTTGCTGTGCTTTACTTCCAGACCCTCAGGTATTATTCTTCGATGAGCCCATGATCGGCTTAGATCCTAAAGCCATCAAGAATACGCGACAGGTTTTTAAGGAGCTGAAAAATCAGGGAAAAACCATTCTAGTGAGTACGCACCTCATCGATAGTGTGGAAAGCATTGCCGACCGAATTATGATTTTGAAGGATGGGCGAATTATTGGAAATGACAGTATTGCTAACCTTAAAATGCAGGCGGAACAAGGCGCTGGTGTGTCCTTGGAAGATTTGTTTTTAGAATTGACTAAGGATGCGTGAGATCAAACTATTACTGAGAAAAGATCTCCTGATCTTACTCAATAATCTCAAGCTGATTCTTAAAAACCCACTGCGATTATTTCCCTATGCCGCGGTAATTGGGTATTTCTTCTTTATGTACTGGTTGCGTCTAGGTAATTCTGATGAGAGTGGAACTCCTGAGATGCCCGAATTGGATACTAATGGGCTTCCAGAAGTTGATTTTCCTGTCCAAAATATTATAGGTGGGGTGACAATGCTAGCCTTGATTTTTTTGATCTATCAACTCTATAGGGCAACCAAAAAGAATGTCAGCTTTTTTAAAATGGCAGATGTTAATTTGCTTTTCACCGCCCCTGTCAAGCCAGAAAATCTCCTAATTTATTATATGGGGAGATCGATTCTACCTTCACTAGGCGGAGCCGCATTGTTTACATTCTATGGAATCAGTCAAACAGCTGATAAACTGGATCTGGGTTTCGGGAATTTATTCTTTACTGTACTCTCCGTAGGCTTCTTTTTCTTTTTAATCCAACCGATTCGGTTCTTGGTTTACACGCTCCATACCAAGTTTGGGATATTGGAATACATCAAAATTGGGGTAATTATTCTTGCAATCTTGCTTGGAGGGATGATTCTGATTCCAGGTTTGATGGCTGAGAAGTTTTGGCAGGGTATGTTTTCATGGATCGCATCACCTTGGTTTGATCTATTTCCGATAGTAGGTTGGAGTAGGGGGATTATGTCTTATTGGTCTCATGAAAACTGGATTCTATCTTCGGCTTTTGTTGGCCTTTATTGCTTGTTCTACTTTGTGGTGTTGAAATTGGTGATTCAGTTTTCAGGCTACTACTACGAAGATGTGTTAGAAGTGACCAAATCCAATGAGGAAAAACTGGAAAAGGTACGAGGGAAGAAGGAGCAAAGCGAAGCTAATTTCAGTCTGAATACCAAAAAGAAGTTGGCTTTGCCTGATTTTGGCCCGGGGGCTAAGGCTTTCTACTGGCGTAACTATATCCATGCTTCACGTCAGGATTTTCATCCTTTGTTTGGAGTTTATTCCATGGTTATGGCAGGTTTGGGGATACTATTTGCAATTCTCTCTTTGTTTGATTGGTTTTCACACATCGTGATTTACGGTTATTTACTCATTCTTATTTTGATTTATTTCCTTGCCGGTGTAGGTAGGGCAAATATTGGAGATTTAAAAAAGCCGTTTTTTTACTTAGTTCCCGCAAGTTGGAGCGCTAAGTTTTGGAACATGATCAAGTTGGACTTGGTGCAACTGCTGCTTTTCTGCACGGTCTTGATAGTGCCCACAGTATTGATCGCAGGGTTGGATTGGTTGGTGATTCCAAGTTTTTTGATTGGGATAACAGCCTTTTACCTTACCGGCTTGGCGATCAACATGATTCCTCAGATTGGATTGGATGAGGGTTGGGACCGAATATTGATCAAACCATTGATGATTGGAGGCATTTTGCTTTTTGGCTTAATCCCTGCAGGTATTGCTTCTATTATAGCTTTTGCGGTCAGTAAGCAGTTTGTCTGGGCATTGTTGACTTTATCCGTAGGGATGACGTTTGTGGCATTAATTCTAGTTCATGTCACCTTGGATATCTTGAAGCGCTTGGAATTCAAAGAACTCTAGCTCACAGAATTTTATTTTGTTTTACAGGCTCGAATCCCTTTGACCCAGAAAATTCCTGTAATTTTGTCCTTCCAAAAGTAAAAACTATGATTTACAACTCTATTATTGAAACCATCGGAAATACCCCGATGATCCGCTTAAACAAGTTGAATAAAGGCATCAAAGGCGAAGTCCTAGTGAAAGTCGAATATTTCAACCCAGGCAATTCCATGAAAGATCGGATGGCGATCAAAATGGTGGAGGATGCCGAAAAAGCTGGTTTGCTCAAGCCAGGAGGGACTTTGATTGAGGGGACAAGTGGAAATACTGGAATGGGCTTGGCGCTTGTTGCCATCACAAAAGGCTACAAATGTATTTTTACAATGGCAGATAAACAGTCAAAAGAGAAAATCGATATTCTAAAAGCAGTAGGAGCAGAGGTGATAGTTTGTCCAACAAACGTTTCCCCAGAGGATCCCAGGTCTTATTATTCTGTAGCAAAGAAACTTAATGCAGATATTCCTAATTCTTTTTACCCAAATCAATACGATAACCTTTCGAATGCCCTAGCTCATTACGAGACTACTGGGCCGGAAATATGGAATGATACTGATGGTAAAATAACCCATTATGCAGCGGGTGTAGGTACTGGCGGCTCGATGTGTGGAACAGCGAAATATTTAAAAGAACAAAATCCTGATGTGGTGACCGTAGGAATTGATACTTATGGTTCCGTCTTCAAGAAATATAAAGAAACAGGCATTTTTGATGAGAAGGAAGTTTATCCTTACCTCACAGAAGGAATCGGAGAGGACATTCTTCCAAAGAATGTTGACTTCGACATGATTGATCATTTTGTCAAGGTGACGGATAAGGATGCAGCAGTTATGACTCGTCGCTTAGCAAAAGAAGAAGGGCTTTTTGTTGGCTGGTCCTGCGGATCTGCTGTTCATGGAGCATTGGAATGGGCAAAAGAAAATCTAAAGGAAGGTGATCAAATGGTTATCATACTTCCTGATCACGGAACTCGCTATTTAGGAAAAGTCTACAATGATGAATGGATGCGAAATCATGGATTCTTGGAAGATAAAACATTCTCGACTGCGCGTGACATTATTGCACAGCGAAACGGTAGTTATACCATTGTTTCTGCACAAAAGACAGATTCTGTTAAATCTGCAATAGGTTTGATGAATAAAACTAGTGTCTCACAGATTCCTGTAATGGAAAATGGAGAGGTAATAGGTTGCTTAACAGACAATAAACTATTGGCGCGAATCATTGATAATCCTTCTTTGAAAGACGCTCATGTATCAGATGTAATGGAAGCCTCGATGAAATTTGTGGCATTGGATAGTACCTTGGATGTACTTTCATCTATGGTTGAAAAGGAGAAAGCTGTTTTGGTTCGAGATACTCAGAACCAAATTCACATCATCACGAAGCACGATATTCTCGAAGCTTTTACGAAGTAATACTCAATGGATCGTAGAAAATTAGAAGAGATTATAGCTGGAGGAGTAGATTTTCAGATCCAAGAAATATTGGAAAAGGCCTGAGTTTTATTTAAAGCCCGGGCCGCTTTTCATATTGGGTTTATGTTTGTGATCGGAAGTATTCAGGCAGCTTTTACAATCTACTTAGAGGAATTTCTTTCAATCTTCACCATTCTTTTGGCTCCCGCCTTGGTTGCGGGATTTTATTTAGTTGCCAATCGAATCAGTCAGGAAGAATATGTCGACTTTCAAAATTATTTTGATGGGTTCAAGTACTGGCTTCTTGTGGTTACTATCAATTTGGTCAGTGGGATTTTGACAGTTTTAGGCATTATTGCACTGATTATTCCTGGGATTTATCTCGGAGTTGGGTATGTTTTCGCTATCCTTTTTGGGGTTTTTGGGGGATTTGATTTTTGGACGTCCATGGAGTACAGCAGAAGATTGGTTCACACGAATTGGTGGAAGTTTTTTGGGTTTCTTTTGGTCTTGGTACTTATGAATATTGCTGGTTTACTTGCTTTGCTGATCGGTCTTTTGGTAACGGTTCCAGTGACTTATCTTTCGATTTATGTGCTTTTTGAGGAGTTGACTGGAGAAGCGGTAGAGGAGATTGAGGCGAAAGCATTGTAACTATTATTCATGTGTTAAGATCATAGCTTCTAACCTTGCACTGCCTTTTTCAGTAAAATCCTTCACAGCTGTTTCTGAGTTTTCAGGAGGCATCATTGCTTGGGAAAAATACACCCTCACTTTTCCCGGTCGAAGGAGAATAGAACCCCGCTTCATAATCCGGTCTGCTCCGATCACAGCCATAGGAAGAATGGGGATGCGGGTTTCGATAGCAAGCCGAAAAGCGCCACGCTGAAAAGGGAGCAAGGTATCTTTGGTGTCGTTTCTAGTTCCCTCTGGAGCTACGACTATTGAGATTCCTTTTTTCAAAAAAACGATCAACCGGTCTACGCTTAGTCTTCTGGATTCTGTATCTCCACGATCTACCCAGACGGCAAGCTTTCCGACAATTGTCCCAAAAACGGGGATTTTGGAAAGTTCTTTTTTTCCAATGGCTCTTACTTCTTGAGGGATACAAAGCGGAATCATTGGTGCATCAATAAATGAACGATGATTGAAAATGTAGATGTAGGAGGTGTTTTTGGCTATATGCTCTAGTCCATGAACTTCAAATCGGATCCCTGATAAAGCTGCCCAGATTCCTGCCCAAAGCCGGATAAATACAAAAGAGATCTTATCTCCTCGCTCACTAATCAGAATTGGTAGGATAATAAATAGGCCAAACACCAGCATAAGCAGGATAAAAAGTAAGCCAGAATAAAGGGTGTAAATCCATTGGAAGAATTTGATCATCCGGAATTTTAGTTAAATTTGGGTTCGTAATAAATCCTTTCACTCTTTGCTTGCAAAGCCCTATTCTGAATTCAATCAGCTTAGGGTTTTTTTCTTTTCAATTTTAAGCCGATTCTAGGACAAAATCATCTAAAAGCACATACTTCTGTAAAAAGAGTCTTGATTTTATCTGTCTATATTTTTTTCAATGGTCAGATGGAATCTCGCATGGCTAATAATCATTCCAGTGTGGGATTTTTTAGTCGTGCTCGATTTCATCTGGTATTAATTTGTTTTTTAGAGGTCATATGGAATGCCCTGGATCCGATATTTATCGGGACATTCTCGTGTGTGAGAAATTTTCTTATAGGCATTTCGCGTGATAATTTTTCAAATATCATAAAAACCTTACCTTTGCAGTCCGTTCGAGTGGATGGGGTGAGTTGACATTGGTTAATTCATTGATTTACAACTAAAAACCGGCAGTCCGATGACCCTTAGACTGTTGCTTAACTAGGGTTAAAAGTATTATGTCTAACAAAGCAGAATTTAACTGGGAAGATTTCGAAACCAAAGGTTTTGGTGAAGGATATTCCAAAGCGCAGCGTGAGCAAATGGCGGCAATGTATGAGAATACATTGAACGAAATCACAGAGAAGGAAGTGATTAAAGGTACCGTTGTAGGAGTGAACGACAAAGATGTGATCATCAATATCGGCTTCAAATCCGATGGATTGGTTCCATTGTCAGAATTCAGAGATTTAGAGTCAATCAAAGTAGGTGATACTGTAGAGGTATTCATCGAAGAGCAGGAAAACTACCTAGGTCAGTTAATCCTTTCTCGCAAGAAAGCGAAGATCGTCCGTGCTTGGAAAGACATCGAAGATGCACTTGAGTTCGACAACGTGATCGAAGGTCTTGTGAAAAGAAGAACTAAAGGCGGTCTTATCGTAGATATCTACGGTGTTGAGGCGTTCTTGCCAGGTTCTCAGATCGACGTGAAGCCTATCCGTGATTTCGATATCTATGTAGGTAAGAAAATGGAAGTGAAAGTGGTGAAAATCAACCACGCAAATGATAACGTAGTGGTATCTCACAAGGTGTTGATCGAGAAAGATCTCGAGAAGCAGAAAGCTGAGATCCTAAACAACCTTGAGAAAGGTCAAGTATTGGAAGGTGTGATCAAGAACATGACCAACTTCGGTGTATTCATCGATCTTGGAGGTGTAGATGGTCTACTTCACATTACAGATATCTCTTGGGGACGTATCAATCATCCAGAAGAAGTATTGCAGCTTGACCAGAAGGTTCAGATTGTAGTGCTTGATTTTGATGATGATAAGAAGCGAATTTCTTTGGGTATGAAGCAATTGACTGCTCATCCTTGGGATTCATTAGCTGCTAGCCTTGAAGTTGGAAGCAGAGTAAAAGGTAAGATTGTAAATGTAGCTGACTATGGCGCATTCCTTGAGCTTGCTGCTGGTGTTGAAGGCTTGATCCACGTTTCAGAAATGAGCTGGTCACAGCATTTGAGAAACCCTGCAGATTTTGTTAAAGTGAGTGACGAAGTGGAAGCAGTAGTATTGACTTTAGATAAGGATGATCGTAAAATGTCGCTTGGTATCAAGCAATTGACTGAAGATCCTTGGACAAAAGCTGATATGAATACCAAATATGCGGTAGGTTCTAAGCATAAAGGTGTGGTAAGAAACTTGACAAACTTCGGTCTTTTCCTTGAGTTGGAAGAGGGAATCGATGGTTTGGTTCACGTATCTGACTTATCTTGGACTAAGAAAATCAAGCACCCTTCTGAGTTTGTGAAAGTAGGAGATGAGCTAGAAGTAGCCGTTCTTGAACTTGACGTAGACAATAGAAGACTAGCACTTGGTCATAAGCAGTTGGAAGAAAATCCTTGGGATACTTTCGAATCTGTATTCCCAGTAGGATCTGTTCATAAGTGTACTGTCAATTCTAAGAATGACAAAGGTGCAGTACTTGAGCTTCCTTACGGACTAGAAGGATTTGCTACAATCAAAAATCTAGAGAAAGAAGGTGGTTCTCAGGTCGAGGTTGGAGAGTCACTTGAATTCAAAGTTTCTGAGTTCTCTAAAGATGACAAGCGAATCGTTCTTTCGCACACAGCGATGTTCAAAGAAGAGGCCAAGCCAGCAAAGAAGGCTGTAACCAAAAAGAAAGAAGATTCTTCTGATTCAGGTTCTACCTCCTCTTCTTCATCTGCACCAGCTGAGAAGTCTACACTAGGTGACTTGGATGCTCTTGCTGAATTGAAAGAGAAAATGGAAGGTGGTAAGAAGTAAATCTTACTGAATTCAATAAGTAATAGGAAACGCCGGCTGAGAAGTCGGCGTTTTTTTTGGTTTTAACCACGAAGTGTAGGATGGATAACGATCTAATAGAGGGCTAAGCTTTAATCTTTGGCGTGTCTAAGAAGAAGGATACCTGGTATTGTTTAGTCTCAGGTAGTCTTTATTAAGGAAT
>JAFMBQ010000216.1 GCA_017858365.1 Algoriphagus sp.
TGTTCCTAGTTTAGGCAACAAAACTGGTCCAGTTATTTAAGCAGTTAGGAACAATATATCGTACCAAATTTAGCCTAAATGCGCTAAAGGGAATAAAAAAGCCGAAAGAATTTTCAATGAATTTCTTTCGGCTCGTTAATGAATGAAGTAATATTTAAAGGATCGTCTGCCCGATATCTATAAACTGTTTTTGTCTATTTATCTCCCAAAATCGTTCAGATTGTAGCACTTCTAAAAACATTTGATCACTTTTTCCTTGCCCATATAAATCTTCTTTTTCGAAATTTGAAATAATCGCTAAAGACAAAGCTTCAATAATCTCATCTTTACCGTATCCACAATTGATAATGTCCTGATGCAGCGCTCTGTTTAGCTGTCTTGTGCCAATGTTTACCACAGGAATCCCATAATATGGGGCTTCTCTGATCCCAGCACTAGAATTTCCTACCATGAAACTTGCATTCTTTAATAGGGTAAGAAAATATTCAAAACGGATTGATGGAAATACTCTAAAGCTCGAATTACCTTCTAGACGTTTGTATTGCTCTAAAATAAAGGAGGAGCCTAAATCATTATTTGGGAAAATAACCACAAGCTCTTGATCAAACTGAATAAGTGAATCCACAAATGTCTCGGCATAAAGTGCCATGTTATCGATCTCTGTAGTCACCGGATGGAACATGGCGATACCATAGTTTGAAAAATCTACTCCATAATAGGACTTGACCTTTTCGATACTCGGAAGCTTATCCGAAAGCATAAGATCTACATCAGGAGAGCCAATCACAAAAATAGAGTCAGGAATCTCTCCCATTTGGATCAATCGTACTTTTGCTTTTCCATTTGAAACAAAATGAATATGACTCATTTTCGATACTGAGTGACGTATCAGCTCATCAATAGTACCAGAAACTTCTCCCCCTTCAATATGAGCCACACGAATATTATTTAGCGCTCCGACTATTGCGCCAGCCATCGCTTCGATCCGATCACCATGTACTACTATCAAATCTGGCTTTTCAGCTTTGACAAAAGCTGAAAAGCCTTCGATAGTTTTAGCCAAGCTCAAGTCCATGGTAGATTCATGAGTATGGTTAGCAAATGAATGGATATGTTCATAGCCACATTTCTCTACCTCGATCAATGTATACCCATATTCTTTGAGCAAGTGCATTCCCGTGACAAAAACATGGACCTCAAAATCAGCTTGAATTCTTGTGATTTCAATCAAAGATTTGAGCTTGCCAAAATCGGCTCTGGTACCGGTTAGAAATGCAATCTTACGCTTCTTCAATATCATTCCAAATTACCTGAATATCTATTTCTAGCTCTTTATTAGCTTTTTTACCTAACACATCATTGTAATGCTCTGCCAAAATCCCTCCCTTTCCAGGCCGCTTTACCCAAATATTTTCTTTCGTAAAAAGCTCACCTTTTTTCACAGTTTTGATAGTGCAGATTGTTGCAAATGCAAAATCGATGGTAACCTTTTCTTCATCTGCTGGACCTTTCCTACCTCCTCGCTGCTGTTGAAGCACAGCCGATCCTTCGATTAATTCCCGACAAGCCTGCTCATCCATCGAGCAAATAATATCCGGTCCTGGACGGTCCATATGATCTGTGAAATGCCGCTCTAGAACTGATGCCCCGAGTGCCACTGCTCCAAAACAAGCTAAGTTACTCAGGGTGTGATCACTTAATCCTACCACTGCATTTGGAAAGTTTTCCTGAACTTCCACCATAGCACCTAACCGAACCAAGTGATTGGGTGTAGGGTAAAGATTGGTGGTGTGAAGTAATGCATACGGAACTCCATGTTTTTCCAGAATAGCCACTGCTTTCTGAATACTTTCGATGGTATTCATCCCAGTGCTCATAATAATCGGCTTTCCAAAAGCAGCTATATGTTCTAGCAAGGGGTAATTATTGCACTCTCCTGACCCAATTTTAAATGCTGGCACATCCCATTTGATCAGACGATCAGCTGCTGCTCTCGAAAATGGGGTACTGATAAAAATCATTCCCTTACTTTCAACATAGTTTTTCAGTTCCAGTTCATCAGATTCATTCAGCGCACAGCGCTCCATGATCTCATAGATACTTACTTTAGCATTGCCTGGGATAGTTTTTTTTGCTGATCCCGACATTTCGTCTTCTACAATATGCGTTTGATGCTTCACCACTTCGACACCTGCTCTATGAGCAGCATCGACCATTTCCTTCGCAGTAGTTAGAGAGCCTTCATGATTGATGCCAATCTCGGCAATAACCAATGGTGGATAATCATAACCTACTTTTCGGCCGTTGATTGAAAAATATGGGTGTATCATAAGGACTCTAGAATTTTAAATTGTTTTTAATTATTGTGGTTTAGGAATTCTCCAATAAATCAAGAATTCTTTTCGCTTGAATCTCGGGAAGACAATATTCCTCAAAATAACTTTTCCCTCCTCGGGAGACTTTTTCTCGGTATTCAGGATTTTTCATGACAAAAGTAAGTACTTCAGGAAATTCAGCGGGATCTTGGACATAATGGATATGTTTACCATGCTCAGGTACTGTAGGAATGTCAATTTTGAATGGGAAGCCAATTACAAAACAATTATAATTCCAATATTCTCCTAATCTCCAACTCACCGCATCTAAGACTGCAGGATTACTAAAGCCAATTACCGAACGAGAAGATTTTTCAGAAAAATCTTTTGGTGTAAATCGAGTACCCATCACTTCTGGTGGAAGACCACAAAGATCTCCATCAGAACGGGGATTCATCCCTCCTTCAAAAGTAATGTCAGGATTAGCCTGGCAAGCTTGGACAAAGGCTGCTCGCACCTGATTGGCCAATTTTTCCTTTTTCCAGATACTTCCTGAGAAAAAAACATAATTTCCAGTTAAATCCTTATAAGGGGTATTAATCAAATCAGGTCTTCTATGTAGGATATAGAGTTGGCGAAGAAATTCTTTTGGACCTAAGGTTATTGCACCTTTGACTCCAAAAAGTTTGAGGTAATCAAAAGCATTATCTATGGTATAATGCGGATAGATAGACCTGACCTTATCCATAGAATAGTCTTCGCTAGCAAGAAGTTTATTCGTAGCAAAATATAAATCTGAATTGGAATAGGAAGACATATCCACTCCTATTGGATCATCATTTTCTATGACGGCAACCTTTCCTTTATACTCTATTACCAAGAAAGGTTTACCATTTAAATGGGCAAATTCTTTTCTAGGATTAAAGCGTACTGAAGCGATTCTTTCAAATCCCAATTGATAAAAAGAACTATAATAATTAGGAATGTTAAGGATATTGACTTGAGACATTAGTGTCTGATTCTTTAAGGAAATTTGAAATTATTGGGTATCTAGTAAGAATTGAGAACTTTGATCCAGTCGCAAATCATAAAGTAAATCGTAAAAGGTATGGTCCTAGCAATTGAATCATCCTTTTGAATCAGTACCGTTGAATCTGTCGAGTAGAGATTTCATCTCTATGGATAAATTTTCCAGGATTGCCTTTGAGTTGAAATGATCCATCCAAACTTTCCGACAGGCTTCTTGGATTTTTACCAAATCGCTATTCGTTTTATTTTTTAAAAAATCAATCAGGTAATCCTCTGTCTTGAATCGATCAGAAAAGGGGACTTTCACTACAATATTTTTATAATCGATTTGATCCGAAAAAGGCAGATTTGAATCCGTATCAATCAAAACTGGGATCCGTCCCATTGCCAGAGTCTGGTAAAAGCGTACAGAATAATTTCCCATCCCTCTTAAACAAAGTGTAAATAGGTTGGAGTAAATATTTTCATAAAACTCCTTTTCCACTTTGTTTTTATCGGCAGTTGTGGTTGCACCAGCTTTGTAATGACTGCGAAGCAGAAAATTAGTCTTTAGTCCTTTAGAACTTTCAAGACTACGTAAAAGTCTTCCGCGCTCAAAAGCGGGAAGGAATCTCGGGATATACAGGAAGGGTGACTTTCCATTTTTCTTTTTAAACCGAAGAGATTCGATGGTGTACCAATCTTTAAGGAATTTCAAGGGATTACGGGTAGCCTGACCGCAAAATCCAATTTCTATTACTCCATTAAAAATTCTCGGTTTCCAATTACCATTTTGCCAGCGTTGAATCGGATCATAGTACAATAATACTGGCAATTCCACCTGATTTTTCATGCTAGCATAGGTGCCTGGGCTGAAAATAAATACAGGTGTTACTTTTGGATCGACGATGATATCAGTGTTTGAGAAAATAGCAAAAGGCTTTCTAAATTTTTGAGCAAGCAGATGTGCCTCTGAGACTAAATCTTTCCCTTTATCGGAAGTTAAAGCGCTTGAGAAAATTGGGATTATTATCCAATCGGCCCTTTGAGGATCTCCCACCAACTCAAAATAGGGTTTGGCAATATGAGAAATAGAAATTTGTCTATCAGAATTTTCGAATATTTCAAAAAAAAGGCTTTCCCCGTATTCATATGCAGGTACAAATAATTTCAACATCATTTAAATCGCATTGCTTTCAATTTATTTTTTAAATCGTGTCCTTTTTCCAACAGTATTTTTGGTGCGATAAATCTCAATATGTTTGCCAAAGAGATATTATCAGGTAGGTATGCGCGATAAGGTGTGCCATACAATGTTCGCCAATATTGAAATCGGTTTGGATGTTTACATCCCCAATGCCAAGGTTTCAGACTGCCTGAAAAATGAACGATTTTTGGATTCTTCTTGGCTAATTTAACTTGCTCATCAGTCCAAACATCTAGTTTTTTAAAGCGTCTTTCATAAATAAAAGCTTGTAAATTCCATTCTGGTGACAATAATTTGACCTTACCATCAATGCAAGCATTAATAGCACATTGATCTGCAAATTGAATAAGTTTTGGGAAGTTTCTAGCAAACGTCAAAACCTTCTCTGCAAAATTCTCTTTCCTCCAAAGCGCTGAATTAATTAATAAAACACCTGAATTCACATATCCTACCTCTTTGTTGAAAGGTAAATCCGGGTTCCAATTTCTGGTAAACTCCAAAGTAGCTGCTACGTAATTGTCTTCAAGATCTAAGTCCCAAAGTGGCCTTATGGAGCTTTTGATCAACAGATCGGAATCCAAATACAAAACCTTATCGGAAGGAATTAACAAAGGAATTAATAGTCTGTAATAAGCAGCCTGTGGCAAATGAAATGGAGAAGGCAAGTTATCAAAAACTTCACTATTTAATTTCACGAACTCCAAACTTCCATTTTGCCCCGAAAAGATTTCCTTAATCTTTTCAAAGTCGCTTGCGTCCAGCGTAACATATAATAGGTAAACAGACAACACCTCGTGAGGGTTTGAATCTAACAGGCTTTTCAAAGTTGCCGCAAAAGGAACTTTGAACTTTTCATTGATTGCAAAAACTATTGAAATATCATTCTTTGTCATTGAAAAAAATCACTTTTAATTAATATATATTATCCGATTATATGCCTGTGGATAGAACTGGCTATCAGAAAATTAGGGCAAGACCTGAATTTGGTTCTCATCGGTCTTACGTCTAGAAAATAAGATTACTGGCAACATTGCGTATAATCATAAATTAAAATTAAAAAGAGCTTCATTCACTATCTTCTGAAAATGAGAAACGAAGCTTAGTTTTGCCTTTGGGCCTGAAGTGTAGCTTAGGAAAGAATCTCTTCCCTGTTCTGCTATCGCCTCATAATCTTTGATATTATCCAATACCGCTTCGATTTTTTCTTTGAGATCTACGGCATCCCAGTCATAGAAAATCATGTTTTCTTTTTTGTAAAAATCAGGAAATGTCTCTAAATGCTCCATTTTTGGTTTAAATAGAAGTGTCCCTGCCTGAAGCACCTCATAATCCCTGTAACAAACCTCTCCCCAACCAAAGGGTGAAATACAGATTTTTGAATTCAAAATTTCGCTCATATACTCCTTATGCGGAACAATTCCCCCGGTAGGAGTTTTAAACTTTTTCGCGAGTTTTTGATAGACTCTATAGGACTTTAGCCTATGAAATCTGCTCACATCATGTGTATTCTTGAATAAGTTTCCTCGAAACGAAAAATCCAGATTTCTTTGGCTCAGCGGACGAACAGGTTGACTAAAAGGAAACTGGTTGTTTTTCGTGAAAATATAAAAGTACCGCAGTGCCTTATTGGTGGTTTGAGTCTTCCAATCAATCAGGCCAAGATTCCAATAAACGCCCAGTTTTTTGATTTCCTCCTCACTATAGGAAACCAAAGGAAAATCCTCCTGATTTTTGAATTGATGAGTCTGAAAAACATGTTCTCTAAAGTGATGCCGTCGGTGCTGCTTATTATAGAGCCCCCTATCCGTTACTAGCTGTCTGCTGAGATACGAATCTACATTTGAAAGTATATTTTTGTCTAATGGACCAGTGGAATCGCTCCCTGACAGATAAATCAAGGGAATGTTAAAGGCTTTACATTCTAGAATGAATTGCTGGGAGCTGATTTTTCCAGCAAGAATTTTCTGCAGAGAAATCCCTGAAATAATTAATAGGTCTGCAGAAGTTTTCTGAAAAGTATCCGTCCTATTGTAAAATCTGATTTCAAATCCAGCATCTTTAAGCGTTGGGCCAAAAGCAAAAAGAGGAAAAATAGAATTATGTCCTTCTCGATGGGGATAATATAAGACCGATATTTTCATTTATTTAAAATGATTACTATACCAAAGTGATAGAAAAAACAATTGCCTGATCATTCCATAATTGGTAATTCCATCTTTTTTGAAGTCAGAAATGATGTTTTTTATTTGAAGTTTCTCGAATGTCTCAAATTCAAAGAGTGGACTTTTCTCCATTTTTTCAAAATGATCTCTAAACTCCTCCTGCTTTAGAAAATATTCATTCCAAGGAACGGACAATCCAATTTTAGGATGCTTGGTGATGTAATCAGGTAAATGTTTCCCTACAGAGTTGAATAGAAGCTTTTTCCCTTTTCCGGAAGTATTGAAATATTGATCTGGCAGGCTAGCAACACCGATCACCAAGTTTGGATCGAGAAAAGGATCTCTACACTCTATTGAAGCCCCCATTGTTGTTCGGTCATTTCGATCATTGAGGGTAAATAAGTGTGTGTGCTGCTCAAGATAAAGTAATTGACGAAGTCGATTAGCTGGATAGAGACTTTTGGCCTCGGCTAAGATTTGTTGGCGATAAGGAATCTCCAAGTGATCTGTATTTCCTCCTAATTTCTTGAGATCACTTAGAAAATTCTCATTGCTGTTG
>JAFMBQ010000217.1 GCA_017858365.1 Algoriphagus sp.
TTTCACTCCTACAAATGCACAATCCGTTTTGAGTTCGATGATTCCCAACTGATCCATTTGACAGGCCCATCCAGTGCCGCCATTGCCTATAAATAATAGGGAGCGATAGGCGGATTTTCTGTTGTGGAAATTGAATGAAACGAAATATTTTTTAGGTCTAGCTTAAGGGATGCGAAAATTAAGAGCGGAATTTTCATTAGAAATGTTGTAGCAATGTTGGAAATAGCATGCCTGATGGGGTGGGTTATGTAAGAATAATATGAGTTCGACGCCCTTCGGGGTCGATGGGTTCGCTTGTTATCATTTCGAACCGTGGGTTTCACCCATGGCTATTGAGAGGTTTGATCCTTTCAGGATCATTAACATATTACAAATTCGTGAAACAAACATCTTCAAGAATCATGACCACGAAGTGGTCCAACTTTTCAATAACCACGGGTGAAACCCGTGGAAAGGTAAATCATGATAAGAAATGGCAACCCCGGAAGGGGTTGAACTATGGAGGGAAGAACTAAAATCCCGAAAAATAAAAAGCATACATACACCCGATTGCTATTAAGTACTACGCTTAGGGATTACACCCAGTCACCAAGAGGATTTGATTACGCCGAGCTGGGCTTATCCCTCCAGATAAAGTTTTCCCTGAGTTAAGGGTACTCTTACACCTCCACCACTCGCACCTTTTTCTCCTTCAATTTTACCGAATTGACTTTTGGGAGGAGCTTGGCAACCTGATTGGTTTTCACTCCTACAAATGCACAATCCGTTTTGAGTTCGATGATTCCCAACTGATCCTGTGTCAGGCCTCCTTGCTTCAGGAATAAGCCAGCGATATCTCCTTTAGAGATTTTATTGGTTCTACCGCCTGAGATAAAAAGTGTGGACCATTCAGAGGGCGCTGGAAGTTTGGCGGGACTGAGTTTTTCGATTTCTATATCTCTCGCAAAATCCGGCAGTCTTTCTTTTTCATTATACAGAATAAAAGCCGTCCCCTCGGCATTCATTCGAGCGGTACGTCCATTACGATGGGTAAATTCCGACTCTCGGCTGGGTAGCTGATAATGAATGATAAATCCCAATTCGGGCACATCGATTCCTCTGGCTGCCAGATCCGTTGCTAGGAGCAACTGATGTGTTCCATTTCGAAATTTGATTAGCGATCGTTCACGATCTTGTTGCTCCATATCTCCATGAAATGTACCATGGGAGATTCCATTTTTTGTTAAAACATCGCTCACACGCTGGATAGAATCTTTGAAATTGCAGAAGACAATCCCATTTTGATTACCCAAGTTACTGATCAATTGGATCAGTGTTTCGAACTTATCCTTGCTTGGAGAGAGTACTCGCTTGACCGTGAGTTGCGTGATCTTTTCAGCTAAATAATCAATCCGAATGGGGGATTTGAGTTGGACAAACTTTGGGATTTCCACATCTTGGGTAGCAGAGGTCAGAATCTGCTTTTTGACTTTTGGAAGCAAATCAAGAATGTGTTTCATTTCGAGTTCGAATCCAATTTCCAGTGATTTATCAAACTCATCTAGGACGAGAGTTTCTATAAACTTCGTTTCGAAAGCACCTCTTCGGAGATGATCCGCCACTCGTCCTGGGGTACCAATCAATACCGCAGGTCGATGCTTAATCTCCATTCGATCTTTAGAACCCGTCCGCCCACCATAGACGGCATTTACTTTGAATCCTGTCCCCATCTCTCGCATGACCTGCTCGATCTGAATCGCCAGTTCACGGGAAGGCACAATAATCAGCAACTGCACCTCGCTGATACTTTCATCCAGACCTTGAATCAGTGGAAGCAGAAAAGCCAAGGTTTTTCCGGTCCCCGTCGGGGAAAGAAGAATCAAATCATTGGTAGAACTAAGGGCTTTTTGCGCTGCCAGCTGCATGGGATTGAGACTAGTGATTCCCAGTTTGGAAAGAATTTCAGCTTGGCTTTTAGTAGAGGTGGACATGCTACAAAGGTACGAGTAGAAATTAAGGTGGGTGAAAAAAGTTTGATCGCTATGAAAATCCCCCATGCCCCCTTTATCCCGATAGCTACGGGAGGGAATTTTGATCCGAATCCACGCTTGGAATTCGTGCTAGAACCGCACTAGTATTCATGAAAACCCAGCTAGTATCTCGCTGTTCAGGATTTGAAATCCTGAACCTTGATTGTCGGATTTTTAATCCGAATTAAATCGTTAGTAAATCCCCCTAGCCCCCTTTAAAAAGGGGGATTTTGGTCCGAATCCGCACTTGGAATTCGTGCTCGAAGAGCAATCTTAATTCATGAAAATTCAGCTAGCGTCCGAGCTATATTCTCCCACTCTCTTATCCTCTAATCTCCTAATCCCTGATTTACCAATCCCCATTCCCTAATCACCTATTCCCCAATCCCCTACTTCCTTTTTTCAAAAACCAAAAAATGCTGAATCGTCATGAATTTGCCATTTTCCACCAGTTGAAATCCATTGGCATTGAGTTCTTTTTCCACTTGCTTGACGGTCATTTTATGAAGTGGCTTGATCTGGATCGTAGGGTCTTCGCCTCGATATTCCAACAATAAGAATTTTCCATCCGACTTTAAGGACTTATGAATGGCTTCCAGCATTTCCTTTGGGTAGGCGAGTTCATGATACACATCCACCATGATCGCCAGATCGACGGTGTTTTCTGGAAGGTTTGGATTTGAGGCTGTTCCCTTCACCGTCACTACATTGTTGATTCCTAATTCCTTGCTTTTCTTGCTCAGGTAATTGATCGCATCATCCTGAATCTCCACCGCAAAAACTTTTCCCTGCGGGACCATTGGAGCGATCCGAAACGTATAATAGCCAGAACCCGCTCCGATATCAGCCACTACGCTACTGGCATTAATCGGTAGATTTTTGATCGCCAGCGAGACTGATTCTTCCTGCTCTCGACTTTGTCGCTCTAGCCAGGCCCTTCCGGCAAAGCCCATGACTTGGGAAATCTCACGCCCCATGTAGATTTTACCTGTTCCGTCCCGGGTTGGGGATTTGTAGGTATAGCTGGCATCCGTTGCATTAGACTTGGTTTGGGCTTCACAGCCTGCAGTGAAAATCAAGCTAATGAGGAAAGTGAAAAGTAGAAATGGGTTTTTCATGGGATTTTTTCTTTTTTAACCACATAGAACTGGGAGAGTTTCGTAAAGGAAAAAAATTTACCGCATAGCCACATAGTTACGCATAGAAAACTGGCAAAAGCCCCCTCTAGCTATTGGGACTCCAACTGACAACTGGAAACCGACAACTGACAACCCACAACCGAGAACCGTCCACCATTCACAGAAAAAATAAAAAAGTCAAAGACTACAGGCTAACATTAAAAGAGATAATTGCTATTTTGAACCTCAACAAAAGAAAACCCTTAAAATCACCCCCATACCCAAATAATCTATCCTTAAAATTATGAAACAAAAAATCTGGAGATTCCTTGTATCCCTTGTCATTTCCCTCGCGTTAGCTTCTTTCCTGATTATTTTCAAGGAGAATAGAATAACTCCAAGCTTTGAGGGAATTCCATTTATTTTCTGGTCTGGATTTTTAGTAACCGTCTTAGTGGTACTTGCCACTTTCCTAGCTTCTAAAATTTTCCCCTACGGCGAGGCTGCTAAACCATGATCAGCTGGCTAATTTTCTTTTTTACCATTTTTCTTGGAATGCTGGCCTATGCCTCCTACCTCTCTTACCGCAAAGATCGCAGTTCGGATGAATTCATCCTCGGTGGCTCCAACATCGGGGCAATCCTTGGGTTCCTGACCTTTTCGGCTGCCCTTTTCAGTGCATTTACTTTTATGGGAATGCCGGATTTCTTCCGAACCCATGGCGTAGGTGCTTGGATTTTCCTAGCTCTTTCGGATGCCTTGATGGTCTTTTTCCTGATTTGGTTTGGCTACTCACTCCGAAAAAGAGCCGCTTTAGTTGGCTACCAAGGCGTAGCCGGACTGATGAAATCCTGCTATGGCAATCGCTATGCGGGCTACTTGCTCTTTGTAAGTTCCTTCCTATTTCTGATTCCATATGTTTCGATTCAGATTCGTGGGATTTCGATTTTCTTGGATGCTGCTTTTCCGGGAATGCTTCCTTACTGGGCTTGGGCAGTAGTTCTAGTGGTGATCATGTTGGTCTATTCACAGATCGGCGGCTTGAAAGCAATTGTGTACAGCGATGCCATTCAGGGGGTTATTATGCTGGTGGTCATATGGATTATTGGAGTTACCTGCCTCAAGATGGCGGGAGGATTTGAGGTAGCGATAGCTAAAGTAGCTGAGTCAAATGCAGGACTCCTTAGCCTTCCCGGACCAAAGGGCCTCTTCAGTCCCCAATTTTTGATCGCCTCAGCAATTGCCATTGTGCTGATACCTGTCTCGCAGCCACAGTTTACTACCCGATTGGTGGTGATGAAAAATTTGAAATCAGTTCATCAAATGGCCTATGCTGTTGGGATTTTTGCGATTTTGGTGATTCTCCCGACTGCCTTTATTGGGCTTTATGGGGCAATCCAATATCCAGAGGCCAGCACCGCTGACTTCCTGACCCAAGCACTCTTATTTGATCAGGCAGTCCCAGTCGCAGCTTTGGCGGTAGTGGGCTTATTCGCTGCCTGCCTTTCGACGACCAATGCGCAGATTTTTGCCTTAGGCACCGAACTACGATCCTTGCTTACAGGATCAGATCAGGCGAATATGCGTGCTACCAAGATTTCGATTCTGCTATTTTCCATCATCGTATTGATTTTTTCGACCTACATGTCTGACGAATTGGTATTGCTTGCACGAGTGAGTTTCACTGGTACTTCGATGATTGCCCCAGTAGTACTAGGAGCAGTTATTTTCAAGAATCCTCCAAAAGGATTACTCTTAATTTCCAGCCTTGGTTTAGGCTATTTTATTTTATCATTAGTGGAGATTGTCCCCAATCAACTCTTGGGTCAGCCACTGGACATTGTGATGTATGGGATTTTAGCCTTAGCCACCACGATCCTGATGCTCAAACACCACTTTACTCAAAAGACATACAATGAAGCTTGATTCTACGATTTCAATAGCGAGTCTGGACGCTCCACTAACCCGATTTTGGGAGCTTTCCGGGCAAAAAATCCACTTGATTGAGAAAAATCTCGACCCGAGCAAAGGTGCTCCAGTTTTCACCGAAAAGGGAAAATACGTCAGCCGAGGCTGGACGGAGTGGACACAAGGCTTCCAATATGGTGGGGCATTGTTGCAGTTTGATGCGACTGGAGATACAGAATTTCTTGAAATGGGGCGGAAAAATACTGTCGAAAAGATGGCTCCTCATTTGACTCATACCGGAGTCCATGATCATGGATTCAATAATATAAGCACCTATGGTAATTTACTCCGCCTGATTCAGGAGGGAAAAATCACTGCTTCAGATTGGGAAAAGGAATTCTATAAACTCGCCCTCAAAGTAAGTGGAGCAGTGCAAGCTACCCGATGGACTTCAATTCCAGGCGGAGGTTTTATCTATTCCTTCAATGGGCCACATTCACTTTTTGTAGATACGATGCGCTCTTGTCGGACTTTAGTCGTATCCCATATGCTTGGCCATGTGCTCCAAGGTGAAAATGATATACGAATTTCCTTGATTCAGCGGACGATTCAGCACATGCTCAGCACCGTTCGGTATTCGATTTATTATGGAAAGGGAAGAGATAGCTATGATGTCTCCGGAAGAACAGCTCATGAGATCATCTTCAATACCAACGATGGAAATTACCGCTGTCCCAATTCACAACAAGGCTATACCGGTTTTAGTACTTGGACTCGAGGTCAGGCTTGGGCCATTTCCGGACTTGGAGAAACACTTGAAATCCTGGATCAAATCCCTGAGGAAGACTATTCGGTACTTATTTCCAAGGAGGATTTGATTGCAGAATTGAAAACCGCCGCGATAGCAACGGCTGACTTTTACCTAGCTAACACCCCTTCAGATGGGATTACGTATTGGGATACTGGCGCACCGGGACTCCACCGAATGGGAGATTACCTTAATCTTCCCGCAGATCCTTTCAATGGTATCGAACCAGTGGATAGTTCAGCCGCTTGCATTACTGCGCAAGGTCTGATTCGAATAGCTAATTTTATCAAAACGACTGATCCTTATCGATCCTCCAGATACCATCAAGCGGGGATTCAAATTGCCTTTCATTTATTTCAGGAGCCTTACTTATCCACAGATCCAAACCACCAAGGGTTGATCTTGCATGCCATCTACCATCAGCCGAATGGCTGGGATTATGTCCCAGAACCGGGAAAAGCTCCTTATGGAGAATCCTGTATGTGGGGCGATTACCATGCCCGTGAACTGGCACTATTACTTCAACGAATAAAAAATAACGAACCCTATTATAGCTTTTTCAACTGTGTGAAACCGATATGAGTACCGAAAAACACAAACCACAATTCCCCCGAATAGCCCAGCTCAAGACAGCGGAGCAACTGCGAAATCACTTGACTGAAACAGGCATTGTTTTGGGTTTTGATGAAGAGCTAAAAACCGGATCTGCTTCTCCTTTTGCCAAAGGCCATCGGACACGGGAAGGAAATCTAATTGGAAATTCATTCTGCATTCTGCCTATGGAAGGCTGGGATGGAACTACCGAGGGAAAACCAACGGAACTGACCAAGCGACGCTGGCGTAACTTTGCGATCAGCGGGGCAAAGCTCCTTTGGGGATGTGAAGCCGTCGCAGTAAGGCACGAAGGCCGGGCCAATCCCAATCAGCTACTGATGAATGAAGCTAATTTTCAAGATTTCGTTGACCTTTTTCAGTTGGTTCAGGATGCTCATCGTGAAAAGTTTGGAAGGACAGACGATCTACTGACCGGATTGCAACTCACCCATTCGGGAAGATTTTGCAAGCCAAATAGCAAGACTCAGATGGAACCCAAGATTCTTTACCGTCATCCAGTTTTGGATAAAAAGTTTGGCTTGGGAGAAGATTATCCGCTGATGAGTGATGGAGAAATCAGTGAATTGATTGATGATTATGTCCGCGCAGCGGTCCTCGCGCAAAAGGCCGGCTTCCAGTTTGTGGACATCAAGCATTGTCATGGCTACTTGGGACATGAATTCCTAAGCAGCTACGATCGTGAAGGTCGGTACGGGAAATCCATGGAAAACCGAAGCCGATTTCTTCGAGAGATCGTGGCAGGAATCCGTACAGAAGCCCCAGGACTAGAAATTG